>JARIET010000079.1 GCA_031127185.1 Gemmatimonadota bacterium
TCCGCGCAGCTTGACGATGAAATCAGCCTGTGACGCGTGCGCGAGCCCTATCCCCGAGAGAAGTGCATCCACCAACGTCAGCACCGGCTCGTCGGTACGCACGCTCACCGCCATCGCGTCCCAAAGCGCCTCGAACTGCACACGAACCGTGACGCGCTCACCAGCTGCCGCGCCGAGCTGCCTGACCGCGCCGCGCGGCGTGCGGAGCGCCGTGACAAAGGGTGCCGTCTGCGTCACCGCGCCGCTCACGCCCCAGCTCCGGCCACAACCGCGGCCGGCGGCAGCGATGAGAGAAAGAGCGCGACCTGCTGGTCGAACATGTATGAGGAGCCGGTCACAGTGGTGTTCGGCGCAACGCCGAATACCGCGACAACAACCTCTTCGCCACCCTGTCCGCGCAACGTGAGGTAGGCCGGGCCTTCTTGCTCGACGAAAGCAGCGTAGATCCCAGACCTTCGCCCAAAAAAGTCGCGCGCCGCTGCCAGCACTTCGGTGCCGGCCAGCGATGTGCTGGCCGTCTGCAAGGTGCGCTGCCTCTGGATGTTCGTCACGCCGATGTGTCTCCGTCCTGATGGTTGCTCACACGCACTAAATGCCAAGCGGTAGCGACGCGACAGTCGTATCGCCCGTGGCCGCCGACTCCACGGTCAGTCGGCCGTTGAGCCGCTCCGCGATGGCTGCGGCCAACTTCCAGGCGAGGTCGTCGCCCTCAGCACCTGGAACCCGGTACTCCACTCGACCATCGCTCACTGCGACCGATGCACGCAATTCGGTGACGCCATCCACCGCTGCCGCGCGCTCCAGTAATCTAGCGAGCGCAACAGTCAGTTTCTCTGCATCCCCTCGGACAAGGGGCATGTCGTGGATGGGCTCCTCGCCAATCAGGTGCACCGCCGTGCCAGACTCTGCCACCTGTCGCAATGCGTCGCGCAGCGGCAAGCGTGGGTCAAATTGGTCTGCAGCGATGGGTGCCGACCCGTCTTCCAGACCTGCCGCGAGTGCCAGATCGTCCAACACGCGCTGGGCCGCCGACATAGCCCGGCCCGGCAGCCCCGAAATGTGCGGCTGCAGCGCCGCCGTGGCGGCAGCAGTCAGTGAACGCGCATCACGACGCGCGTGCGCGACCGCGATGTACTGGCGGTCGAGTTCGGTCAGTGCTTCCACCGCGGCCGATTCAGCGCGCCGAACCCGGTCGACGAGACGCGACTTCTCCGTGGCCGCCGCCATGAGGTCGGCGACCAGACGCAGCAATCCGCGGCGCTCAATGGTGAAATCGTCCCAGGACCGAAAGTAGAAGGTCACAGCACCAACGGACGCCTGGCCGTTCTGCAACGGCAAGGACACCAGCGCGCGGAAGCCAAGTTCGCGCGCCACCTCCTGCCAGTCCTCAAGATCGGCGTCTGCGAAAACATCGGGTACCTCGATCACCCGGCGTTCACTCGCCGCCTCGCCGCTGGGCCCGAACCCCACGCGCACCCGCACGTCGGCAAGCCATGGACGCAGGTGATCTGGCCAGTTGTGGGCGGCACCGAGGCGCATCAACTCCGAAGCACCATCGAGCAGGTAGACGGACGAAAACGCCGCGCCGACCACGGGGCTGACGCGATCGAGCGCGAACTGGAACGCCTCGTCCGGCCGGTCGGCGTTGAGAAACGCGTGCACCACTTCACGCACCGCAAGCAATTCGCGCTGGCCCGCCACTTCCGTGCCCGGGGGCGTGGGAGGTGGCGTGCGCATGGCGTAGCGGCGGCGCGGCTTCACCCGCCGCCGTACAACCGCTTGAGAAACTCCTTCTGCACGCGCCGCGTCACCGGCCCGGGGGTGCCATCGCCGACCGGAGTTCCGTCGAGCGAGACGATTGGCGCAACGTCGGTCGTAGTTCCGGCAATGAACAGCTCCGCCGCGCCGCGCATCTCGGCCTCTGTCACAGGATCTTCGCTCACGGTCACACCGATCGCGCGCGCGGACTCCACGGCATACATCCGCGAGACGCCCGGCAGGATGTAGTTCGAGAGCGGATAGGTGCGGACCACGCCATCGATCACCGCAAATGCATTTGTCGCCGCCCCTTCCGTCAGCATTCCATCGCGAATGAGCAGCGCTTCATACGCCCCATACTCGTGCGCCGCCTGCCGGGCCAGCACGGCGCCCATCAGGTTCACCGTCTTGAGGTCGCAACGCGCCCATCGGAAATCCGGGAAGGTGATCGCCTTGATCCCTTTCTCGCGCATGTCCGCGGACGGGGTGAACTTCGACGTGGCCGCATAGACCGTCGGCGGCGTGCCCGCAGGCGGGAAGTAATGCGTGCGCGGCGCGGCACCGCGAGTGACTTGCAGGTAAACCGTGGCTTCGCCGCTTCGCAGGTTGTTGTCCGCGACCAGGCGATTGCATACAGCCTCGAGCCCGGCCACGTCGGAAGGTCCAAAAGGGATGCGCACGGCGCCCAGTCCACGTGCCATGCGCGCCTCGTGCTCATGCCAGGCAAAGATGCGCCCTTCGATCACGCGCACCACTTCATAGATGCCGTCGCCGAACACGAATCCTCGGTCGTCAACCGAGAGCTTCGCCGCCTCTTTCGCGATGAAATCGCCGTTCAGGTAGACCGTTGTCATCAATCAAAGGTGCGGCCGGGGCTGTCGGGACGAAAGGCTGGGGCGGTCCTTGTTCCCCTTACCCCCCCGGCCCGCGGACGCGCCCCTATGCCAGCATCTTCTCGATCGAGCGCACCAGAGGGGCGAAGCCGAGCACTCTCCCGCTCACCCGCTGCGCCTGCTCATCGGCCAATTCGCGCTGCCCGTGACCGAATAGCTCACCCACGATCCAAGGGCCGGCCTGCGGATTACGCCACCAGTCGTCATTGAACTTCTCGGTCAGCGTCTCATTCAGCAGCGCCTGCAACTGCCACGCGCGTAGATACCGAGCCGCATAAAACCGCGGATCAACATCCACGAACGCATCCGCGCGCTCGTAACGGAAGTTCGTCGCGCTGCTCAGCGTCTCCACAAAGACGTCAGGCAGCGCACTCCACGACACTCCGCCACCATACAGTTCCATCTCGTAGATCAGTTTGCCGCAGTACCGACGCAGAAAATGCAGTTCCTCAAATCCGGCCGACCGCAGGTACACGGGCAGCGTCGCCTTGTTCAGCCCCGTGTACCGCCCCAGCCAACCGGCATCCTTGAGGCGATGGTCGAAGAGCATCGCGTACCCCTCGGTCACCGAGTTGTCGCCGAGCCACCGGTATTCGAACGGCAACGCCCGCTCGGCATTCGCAAAGTGCAGCGCATGACCGAGCTCGTGCAGAAGCGTCATCCAGTCGTTCTGTCCACCGTGCGGCCGAATTACGAGATGCACTTCTTCCGGAATCCGCACCGGAGCGCAAAAGGCCCGAGAGCGTTTTCCTTCGCGATCACCGGTGTCGTACTTCACCCGGCCGTTGGCATCGGGACTCGCGCCCATCTCCGTGACGTGGCGACGCACTTCACGTTCCATCGCATCGGCTGGAAAGGCACCGTCGAACTCGCGGGCGCGAAAGAGGGCGCCCGCATCGGCGCGTGTCGCCTCGCCGACCGTGATGGCCAGCCGCTCCTTGAGAAACCGCGGCAGCACCTCGTCCCACATCCCCTGCGTATCGCGCAGGAAGGCGGCGCATTGGTCGCGCAGATCGCTTAGCTGCAGTGCGGACAGCGCTTCGAACGTCCCGATATAGCCGCTCGCCACACCTGAGCCGGCAAACAGTGTACGTTCGCGATCCAGTTTCTCCTGCTTAAGGGGCGAGAGTTCGGCGATGACGAGTTTCGCTCTGGCCGCGTCCATCGCCAGCCGCGCGGCACGATCAGCCGTATTCGCCATCGTGATGCTCGCCCGTTGGTACGGCTCCACGCTCCCGTCCGGCAACGTGATGGTCGCCGTGGCTTCCCACTTGAGGTCGCGCTCGTCGAGCGGCGCCAGTTCGCGACCAATCCCCGAATCGATCAGCCACTCCAGAAGCACTCGGGCCGTGCGGTGCTCGTCCGTGCCCGGCTTTGCGCGGCCGTAGATCGCGCGCACCGACTCCATGACTTCGGGTCCGTAGGCCGCCGCGTGCCTGGCGTAGATGGGCTGCAGGTCCACGCCCGGCTTGAAGCCGGCGAGCCCCTGATGCACTTCCCGAGAGATTTCTTCGAGAAACGCTTCCGCGCCGACACGAATCTGCTGGAGTTCCATACCGAAAATATACGACCCGGGTCGCGGTCTACCCGCGCGCTACTCGAAGCACTTCGTCAAGGGTTGTGACACCGAGGCGAACCAGTCGAATGCCGTCCTCAAAGAGTGTCCGCATTCCCTTCTTCACCGCCCGCTCACGAAGTTCCTCCGACCCACGGCGTTGCTGTACTTCGGCACGGAGCTCGGCGTCCATCACGAGCAGCTCATAGATGCCGGTGCGGCCACGGTAGCCCGTCTCACGACACTGATTGCACCCGGCCCCTTTCCAAACCTTCTCGATACCCAGCGCCTTGAGGTCCAGTCGCCGGGCGACGGATTTGTCCGGCACCGTCTCGGTGCGGCAATGCGGGCAGATGCGGCGCACCAGGCGCTGGGCCAGCACCGCGTCCACTGTGCTGGCCACGAGGTACGCGGCGACGCCGAGATCGAGGAGTCGAGTCAAGGCCGTGGGCGCGTCATTCGTGTGCAGCGTTGAAAGCACCAGGTGTCCCGTCAGCGCAGCCTGAGTGGCGATCTGCGCCGTCTCCGCGTCGCGAATTTCGCCGACGAGTATGATGTCCGGGTCCTGACGCAACATCGCGCGAAGTGTGTTGGCGAAGGTGACCCCTGCCTTTTCGTTCACCGGCACCTGCGGCACACCGACCAACTCGTATTCCACAGGGTCTTCGACCGTGAGGATCTTCTCCTTGCCCGTGCGCAACAGCTCCACCGATGCATAGAGCGTCGTTGACTTGCCCGACCCGGTAGGCCCGGTGCTGAGTACAATGCCATGCGGCCGCGAAATCACCTCGCGGAAATTCTCGAGCGTGTCGTCGGCCATGCCAAGTTCGGTGAGCGAAATGCGGCCTCGCTCCTTATCCAGGAGGCGCAACACCACGCTCTCGCCCCGCAGGGTCGGCACAGTGGATACGCGCACATCCACCTGGCGGTCCTGCAGCCGAAGCCGGATGCGCCCGTCCTGCGGCATACGTCGTTCGGCGATATCCAGCTCCGCCATGATCTTGATGCGGCTGATGATGGCGGCCGCGAGGTGCGACGGCGGTGACGGTGCCGGCTGCAGAACGCCATCCACGCGGTACCGCACCCGCAGTTCGTTGTGGTAGCCCTCGAGGTGCACGTCGGACGCCCGCGCGTCCAGCGCCTCGATCAGCAGCAGGTTCACCAGCCGCACCACCGGCGCTTCGTTGGCGAGGTGCAGCAGGTCGTCGAGCGGGATCTCCTCGTCCGCGCCACCACGGCGATCTCCGGCCATGCCGGCGATCATCCCCTCGGCGGTGACTTCGTCTTGCGCGTAGACGCGACGGATCGCGCTCTTGAGATCGTGCTCGCCGTGCTGCTCAACCGTGACATCGGCGCCGAACATAAGGCCCAGGTCGTCGAGCGCGAGCGGATCCACCGAGTCGAGCCAGGTGCCCACCCGCAGCGTCCCGCCGGCGAGCTGCAAGGGCAGCACGCCGTGTTGCTCCAGCCAGTCGGCTGTCAGCGAACGCGACAGCCGCTGAACGCCGGCCAACTCGGTCAGTTCTTCCAGCCGCGCCGCATCGCTGGCGCCCACGTTATTGCTCCCGCCCGCCTGGCGGGCGCCGACGCGTGGTGTCCACCGGCGGCTTCCTGGCTGAATCTCCCGGCACGATGCGCGGTCCCACCGGCATGTCCTTCATCAGCTCGCTACCCGTCTGCAGCGACTGCTTGAGCCGGTCGATGTCCTCGTCACTCGAAATGATGTGTGGGGTGAGAAACAGGAACAGTTCATTCGTCGTCTCGGTCGTCGCCGTGTTGCCGAAGAACAGCCCGCCGATGATCGGGATCTTTGAAAACCATGGCACACCAGCGACGGTCTTCAACTTGCTCGTGCCGGCCAGCCCACCGATGACGGTCGTCTGCCCGTCTCGCAGGAAGACTTGCGTGCTGGCTTCGCGCTGCGAAATCACGGGCGCGCTGAACTGCACCTCATTGGTCGCGGAGTTGTTGGTCTGGTTCACGGCCATGTTCACATAACCGTCGGGATTGATAATCGGCGTGATGGTCAACGTGGTGCCGACATCGATGTACTGCACCGTTTGCACGGTTGTGGGAATCGTGCCGGTCGTGACGCTCTGGTTCACCTGCACAAAGGGGCGCTGTTCGCCCACGTTAAGCGTGGCCTCCTTGTTGTTCTGCGCGATGATCACCGGCAGCGAGAGCACCTTCACATCACCGCGGGACTGCAGCGCGTTGAGCGCCGCCAAGTAGTTGATGGAGCCGTTGCCGCTCGTGAGCTTGAAGATGAAATCGCGCGCGCTCACATTGCCTGGAAGTAGGCCCACGGTGTCGCGCGGTGCATTCGCCGTTGCCCCCCTTCGCGTGGCGGTGCCGCCAAGCCCGACATTCAGCCCGCTGGTTCTCTGGACTTCGGCGATCGTGACCTCGATCAGCACCTGGAGCGGCCGCAGGTCGATCCCGCCAATCAACTGCTGCAGCAGCGCATAGTCTGCGGCGGTTGCGCGAATGAGTAACGAGTTGGTCGACTCCTCGGCGACGATGCGAACTTGCGCCGAGGAGTTGCTGAGCGTACCGGCCCCTCCAACACCTCCCTGCCCACCCTGGTTGAGAAGCCCGCCAATCAGGGCCTGCGCGATGGCCTGCTGGGCAGCACCCTGACCGCCGCGACCGCCCCGACCGCCGAACGCCTGATCCAGTTGCACTTGGGCCCCGGCTGCGCCGCCCGCGCCGCCGCCGCGTCCGCCCTGAGCGCCACCCTGCGCCCCCGCCGGAGGGATCACGGCCGCACCTCGCCCGCCACCAACCGGGTTGGTGATCTGCACGCCGCCGCCGGGCAGGAATGTCGTGTTGCCAATCGTCGTTCCGCCGGCACCCAACAGGTTCATCAGCACGGGCGCCACTTCCACAGCACTCGCATGCTTGAGACGGTGCGTGTAGAGTCGAAGCTGCTGCGTGGCTGCTGTCTGCTCGGCCGCCACCTGGGCCGCCGCCTGCTGCCGTGCGATCTGCTGGGCTTGCAGCGCCGCGGGCGATGTGCTGGGGTCGCCCTCGAGGCGGATCAACGAACCCTGCGCCGTGAAGCGCACTCCATTTGACTCCGCGAGCCCCCGAATCATCGCGACCAGCGTGTCGCGCGGTGCCCCGCGTCCCATTCGCACCGAGACACGCCCAGCAGGAATGTTCGTCATGGTGACGTTCAGGTTGCCGGCCTCCGCGAGCGCGTTCAGAACCACCTGCAACTCCTGGTTCTGAAAGTCGAGCGCGTAGCCGGCGGCTGCCTGAGCCGGCGCAGCGGCAGCCGGCCGCGTGCTCGTCGTGCCACGTTGCGCCTCTGCCACCGGTGCACCGGACCCAACAACGGTGGACAGAAGCGTGGTCGCTGCGAGGAATCGTGGGATCTGCTTCATCTGGTTGCTCACGGAACTGGTTTGTTTGCGTCAATCGTGAACCGCTCGCCATCCCCACCGCGGAACGTGACCTTTCCGCGTGCAATCGCGACCACGGTGAACTCGCCGATCTGTCCGCCGACACGCATCGCGCGCACCGGACCGCCCGCCACTTGGCACATGGCGAAGTCGCCCTCTGCTCCACCCAACGCTGTACCGAGCACGACAGGACGTGCCGCTGGCGCCTCGGCCACATCAGGTTCGCCGGGCATCAGGTAGCGGCGCGGTGGCGCCTGACGGTCATCGGTGAAGAGATCGCTGGCCACCGCTGCGGCCACATCGGCGCCGGCGCCCGGAATCCGGAATCGCAGCGCCGAGTCGGCGACCGATGGCGGCGGAACCGACGCCTCGACCTTCTCCACACGGATCGCGCCACCGAGCGCAATCCCGAGCAATGCGACCGCCACCACGAGCCCTCCGAACGCGTATCGCACAACAGGATCGCGCGTCACGGCGGGCGTCAGTCGGGGAATCGTCATCGGGCACCGCCCGCGAGCGAGTACCCAATAACGGTCGCAGTCACCGAAAGTGTCTCCCGGTCCTCGTCGCCGGCACGAAGCGTTTTTGCAATATCGAGGCGCTCGATCGTCACGAGCCGTTCACCGCGCTCAAGCGCATCGAGGAAGTCGAGAATGCCCTGAAAGTCTGTCTCGGCCCGTAGCTCCACTCGCAGCGCGCGTACCCCCTCCGGCAACGGAGTGGCCACGCGAACGGCGGCCGCTCCGGCGGCAGACGCAGCGCCAGCCACTCCTGCGCTGCCGGCCGTCACATTGGGTCGCGTCGTCGCGCTGGCCAGCCAGACGTGTGTACGCTTGGCGACATCGCCGAGGTAGCTGACGAGGGACGCTCCTGCGGCAACATCGTTTGCCCCAGTGAAGACGCGACTCTTGACCGCAACCAATGCGGAATCCGCAAACGCCTTCCGGGCCGGGTCGCGCGCCACTTCCGCGACCGCCGCCTGTTCCCGCGAAAGCGCGTCACGTTCGGTGAGAATGCGGTCATTCGTCTCGGCGAGCGCCTGCTTCAACGGCTTCACACCCCAGATGAAAGCGAGCGCGGGCACGAGAATCGCCAGCCCGAGCAACACGGCCCGTTTGTCACGGCTACCCATGGCGATCCCCTTCATCGGCGCACCTGCGGTGCTGTTGGCTGTGCCGAGGGCTGCAGGCGAACCTGGGCGCCAACAGCGAAGTGCTCCAGCGGAGCCTCGCCTTCGATCGCCTCACGCCGAACCGGAGCCGATGCACGCACGCCCACGATTCCGGGCGTGCGGGCGATTTCATCGAACACCGGCATCGCGTGGTCGGCTACGCCGTCGAGGAAGATAGAGTCGCCACGCGCACGGAACGCGGACAGCGACGCGTCGGCGGGTAGTGTCCGCGTAAGCGCCGCGAGCACGATCGACCAGCGGGGCGCCCCACGAGAGACCGAGGCGAGCGCCGCCACCTGGCGCACAGCCGCGTCCACCGACGAACGCCCGACCAGGGTGGCCTCCACCTGCGGGCGAATCGCCGCGCGCGCCGCCTGCACCGCCTGCAACTCGCGTTGCACACCGCGGTAGTGCACAAAGGTCGCCAGGAGCAGCGTGGCGACGGCTGCGCCGGCAAGCCACCATGCCAGTCGCTGCGCGTCCTCACGTTCGCGCCTTCGCGATTCCTCCGTGCGGATCTCCAGACCCACCGCCGCAGCGGCGAAGCGCGCGGCCAGCGCCTCCGGATGCTCAGACAACGCCGCCCACCGCGCTTCGGGCCGCACAACGCTGACCCCGGCACTGGTGAGTGCAGCGGCCATGGCGTCAGCCGCATCTGCCGTACCGAGCACGGCCACGCGGGCGGGACCGGGATTGCCCGCCTCCGCCGCGATTGCCTTGGCGTCGGCCGGGCCGCGGAACCGACGCACCGCGCGCATCCGCCTGTCGAAAAGCGTGAGCAAGTCGGCGCGGTCGTCGCGAGCCACCATCACGTGCGCAGCCCCACGCGCGAGCGAAGGCCAGATGCTGGTTGCCGCCGCCGCCCACGCCGCCTCAGCGGGCACAACTCGTGCGAGTGGGAGCTTGGCGCCGCTGGCAGCCGACTGCATGGCGTTCATCAGCTGCTGCGTCGTTGCGGCTGCGAGCACGGGCGCCGGGGCGCCAGCCGTGGTTCCGGCCGTGGCGGCCGATCCAATCACCTGGGCGCCGCGCGCGGCCACGAAGTAGCGAGACGCATTACGGGCCAGAAACTGATTGCGATCATCCTCGGCCAGCGGTGGCAACGCGATTGTGCGTGTCTCCGCCAACGGCGGCATCAGCGCCACCGCGATTTCCGGTACCCAGAGTCCTGACTCGCTGGCCGCGGTCGCCAATGCGTCGCGCAGCGAGTCCACGGCACCGTTTGCCCCGCCGTTCAGTTCGATCGGCCGCTGCCAAATCGTCGCGTTGTCCGCGCTGGCTGCGGTGATCGACATGGGGCTCAGGGCCACACCCAAAGTTGCCGTGCTGCGTTGCCGCGGACTCATC
>JARIET010000080.1 GCA_031127185.1 Gemmatimonadota bacterium
CACGGCCATGCAGCCAGCGATGGGCTCCCGATGCTCATTGAGCAGGGCGCGCTGGCATTCGAGCGGTGGTTCGGCCTGCCCCCAAATCGCGCAGTGATGCGCGAGGCCGTCCGTTGACGCAGGCGGTCCCCGAATGACCGTTGCCTCGGGCACGGCCGCGCTGCTGGATCTGTTCCTGCCGCGGACCTGCGTCCACTGCGATGCGCCAACTGGTGCGGGTATCTTGTGTGCACCATGCTGGTCGCGACTGCCGCTCCTCGCAGCCCCGCGCTGCGACCGTTGCGGGCACCCCAGTCGCGGGCGCGCCTGCACCTATTGCTCGTCGCTGCCGCCGTTCGTGCGGGCAGTGCGTTCGGTCTGCTGGGTGCCGGACCCAGTGTCCAGTGCCGCGGTGGAGGCGTTGAAGTACGATGGATGGATCGGCATCGCCGCGCCGATGGCCGATCGCATCGCACGACTGGCGTGGCCTGCGGATGTGCTCGACGAACGCGCCGCCGTTGTTCCGGTGCCGCTGGCCGCCACGCGACGGCGCGAACGCGGCTACAACCAGGCGGAGTTGCTGGCCAACGAAGTCGGCCTGCGCTGGGGCATTCCCTGCTGGGCTGATGTGATCACGCGTGAGCGGAACACACCCACGCAAACGCGGTTGACTCCGTCCGAACGTTCCACGAACGTTCACCGTGCGTTCCGCGTGAATGAGGCGGCGCGCGGTGTTCGACAACGGATTGCCGGAGCGCACATCGTCCTGGTGGACGATGTCCTCACGACCGGTGCCACCCTGAACGCTGCCGCGACCGAGTTGTTCCACGCAGGCGCGCGCATCATCAGCTATGTCACGTTCGGGCGTGCCCGTACGGCCGCGGATTGAACGGGTTGGAGTCTCAACTCCGAACTCTCAACTCTCAACTCTCAACTGAACACCTCTCAACTCCAGCCTCCCCAACTCGCAACTCTCCCCATGTCCCTCAAAGTTGGCATCAATGGATTCGGCCGCATCGGCCGCCAGGTCATCCGTGCGGCCCGCCTCGCCAAGGCCCCCATCGACTTCGTCGCCGTCAACGACCTGACCGACACCAAGACCCTCGCGCACCTCTTCAAGTACGACTCGGTGCACCGCACCTATCCCGGCACAGTCAGTGCCGACGCAGACTCCATCACGATCGACGGCGACAAGATCCGCATTTTCAAGGAAAAAGATCCTTCGGCGCTGCCGTGGAAGTCACTCGGCGTGGACGTCGTGCTGGAATCCACCGGACGTTTCACGAACGCCGAAGACGCAGGCAAGCACATTGCTGGAGGCGCGAAGAAGGTGATCATCTCGGCACCCGCCAAGGGCGAAGACCTGACAGTCGTGCTCGGTGTCAACGATTCCAAGTACGATGCGGCCAGGCACCACATCATCTCCAATGCGTCGTGCACCACGAACTGCTTGGTACCGATGGTGAAGGTCATTCGCGACACCTTCGGATTCAAGCACGCATCGATGGTCACCATTCACAGCTATACCAACGACCAGAACGTGCTCGACCTGCCGCACAAGGACCTGCGTCGCGCGCGCGCCGCGGCCGTCTCGATCATCCCGACCACGACTGGCGCCGCCAAGGCCACGTCGCTGGTGATCCCGGAGGTGAAGGGGAAGATCGACGGTATCGCGATCCGCGTGCCCACGCCGGACGTTTCGTTGACGGAACTGACCGTCGAAGTCGAGAAGTCCACGACCATCGCCGAGGTCAACGCCGCGTTTCTTGCAGCGGCGAATGGCCCGCTCAAGGGCATCCTCCAGTATCAGGAGGAGGAACTCGTGTCGAGCGACTACATCGGCAATCCGCACTCCTGCATCCTCGATTCCAAGTGCACCAACGTCATCGACGGCACGATGGTCAAGGTCTCGGGCTGGTACGACAATGAGTGGGGTTACGCCTGTCGCTGCGTGGATCTCCTGCAGTTCCTCGGCGCCAAGCTCTAGTCGCAATGCAACGCAAGACGGTCAGCGACCTCGGCGCCGCAGAGCTGCGCGGCCGCCGAGTGCTTGTCCGCGTGGACTTCAACGTGCCGCTCGATGGCACGACCGTCACGGACGACACGCGGATTCGGGCGGCGATGCCGACAATCGCGCTGTTGCGCGATCATGGCGCACGGGTGGTGTTGGTTTCGCATCTCGGACGGCCGAAGGCCAAGGTCGAACCGAAGTACTCGCTTGCCGCCATCGTACCGGCGGTGGCCGCTGCGCTTGGCGCTCCTGTGCAGTGGTGTGCCGACACCGTCGGTCCTGTGGCGGTCGCGGCAACGAAGGCGTTGAAGGATGGAGAAGTACTGCTCCTGGAAAACAGCCGATTCCTGCCTGGCGAAGAGAAGAACGATGAAGCGCTCGCACAGCAGATGGCCGAACTCGGCGATGTCTACGTCAACGACGCATTCGGCGCGGCCCACCGGGCGCATGCGTCCACGGCCGGGGTCGCGCAGTTCTTGCGGCCCGCCGTTGCCGGGCTGCTGATGAAGCGGGAACTCGAGTATCTCGGCGCTGCACTCGAGAAACCCCGTCGTCCCTTCATCGCCATTCTCGGCGGCAGCAAGATCTCGGGCAAGATCGATGTCATCGAGGCGTTGTTGCCCAAGGTCGACGGGCTGCTCATCGGCGGTGCGATGGCGTGCACGTTTTACAAGGCAATGGATTTTGAGACGGGCACATCGCTTGTGGAGCCCGATCGCGTGGATCTGGCCAGGTCGCTTGTGGAGCGCGCGGCGTTTCGGCTGACACTCCCGCACGACGCCATGGTGGCGGTGTCCATGGATCAACCAAAAGCCGCACATGCGGTGAAACGCGATGCGATCCCGGCGGGCGAGGCGATGTTCGACATCGGCCCGGACAGCTGTGCCTCGTATGCGCGCGCAATTTCCGTGGCAAAAACCATAGTGTGGAATGGCCCCATGGGCGTTTTTGAGAAACCGCCGTTCGACGCAGGGACGAATGCGGTAGCTCGTGCGATGGCCGAGGCGACAGCCAGCGGTGCAACGACCATTGTTGGCGGTGGAGATTCGGCCGCTGCCGTCGAACAAGCCGGTCTGGCGCCGCGGATGAGCCATGTGTCCACCGGCGGCGGCGCTTCCCTGGAGTTTCTCGAAGGAAAGGCCCTGCCTGGCGTAGAATGCCTCGACGCCCGGGAGGGCATGTGAAACACCCAGTGTTCGCGGCGAACTGGAAGATGAATCACGCCCCGGCCGATGCTGAGGCGTTCCTCCGAGTCTTTCTCGCCTACTACCCCAAAACGCAGGACCGCACGGTCATCTTTTTCCCGCCGGCGCTGACCCTCGGCGCGGTGCACAATGCGTTGAAAGACCGGACGGACATCAAGGTCGGCGTGCAGAACGTCCATTGGGAGGATCACGGCGCCTTCACCGGCGAGAACTCCGCGGCCATTGCGCGTGGCGCTGGGGCGAAATACGCGTTGGTGGGCCACTCGGAGCGGCGCCACGTATTCGGCGAGACGGACGAGCAGGCGGGGAAGAAGGTCGCCGCGGCGATTCGCGCGGGACTGACGCCGGTGGTCTGCGTCGGCGAAACGCTCGCCCAACGTGAAGCCGGCGAAACCATCGCCGTCGTCGCCCGCCAGCTGCGCGCAGGGCTCGCCCACGCGGATGCGGCTCATGTGGCCACCTGCATCGTCGCATATGAGCCCGTCTGGGCGATCGGCACGGGGAAGACCGCTACGCCTTCCAATGCCAGCCAGGTCCACCTGGCCATCCGCCATGAGCTTCGAACGCTGGCCGCCGACCGCTCGGAGGCCGTCCCGATTCTTTACGGTGGCAGCGTCAATAAGGGGAATGCCGAGGCCCTCTTGGCGGCTCCGGAGGTGGGGGGACTGCTGGTTGGAGGGGCCAGCCTTGACGCTGAGGGCTGGTCGGGCATTGTCCGCACTTGAGCCCATGCCTTAACTCGGCTATTCTTCAGGGCTTACCTCACTTTCGACCCGACAGGCGAACGCCATGCTGTACCGGTTTCTCATCATCCTTCTGCTGATCGACGCGCTGATCCTGATTGGCGTGGTATTGCTGCAGGCTGGCAAGGGCGGCGGACTTGCGGCCAGCTTCGGCGGCGCGTCTGCCGGCGATCAACTGTTTGGTGCCCGCCAGGCGGGCAACCTGCTCACCAAAATGACCTGGTGGACTGCCGGGATCTTCCTCGGCGTTGCGTTCATCATGCAGCTCGTCACCGCGGCCCCGAGCGGCCCCACGTCGATCCTCGATCAGACGTTCACGGCTCCGGCGGCCGCACCAGCCGGTGCTCCCGGCGGTGCCACTGGCGCTGCACCGCCGTTGCCTATCACACCAGTTTCGCCGGAGCCCGCGGCGGGCGCGACGAAGCAGCCCGACGCAAAGAAGCAGCCATAGTATTGTGAGCTTGCTTCGCTCGAACCCAGGGTTCCTCCTCCTTGAGGACGGAACCCTGTTTCGTGGTCAGGTAGACGACGTTGCCGGGCTTCCGGCCGTGGCAGAAGTCGTATTCACCACGAACATGAGCGGCTACCAGGAGGTCTTCACCGACCCCTCGTACCGCGCGCAGATCGTGGTCATGACGGCACCCATGATCGGCAACTACGGCGCCAACGCTGAAGACCCGGAATCGGCTGGCCCGCAGGTGAGTGGGGTGGTGGTTCGCGAACTCTCCCGGTCCCACTCCAGTTGGCGTGCGCACGAAGGTCTCGGCGCCTACCTCTCCCGCGCGAATATCCCAGTCCTGCACGGCGTTGACACGCGCCGGCTCACCCGACATTTGAGGACGGTGGGCGTGCTGCGCGGTGTGATCGGCGCCGGGAACACGCCCGACGCAGCCGCTCTCGCTGCACTAGGCGGGTGTCCCTCCATGGCGGGGCTGGACCTCGCCACGGTCGTGTCGACCAACGAACGGTACGTGTGGGGCGACGCCGATGCGCCTCGCCATATCGTGGCGTACGACTACGGCATCAAACACAACATCCTCAGACTCTTCGCCGAGCGTGGCTGCCGAGTCACTGTCGTGCCGTCCAAGACGCCGGCGACGGAAGTCATCGCGCTCAAGCCCGATGGAGTTTTTCTCTCAAACGGTCCGGGCGACCCCGAAGCGGTTACCTATGCTCCGGCCGCGGTGCGGGAAATCGCCAACGCGGGAATCCCCATTTTCGGCATCTGCCTTGGGCACCAGATTCTCGGGCTGACCTACGGCGCCAAGACGTTCAAGCTCCCGTATGGGCATCGCGGCGGTAACCACCCGGTGAAGGACCTGGCCACCGGGAAAGTCCTGATCACGTCCCAGAACCACGGGTTCGCCGTGGAAGGGACCGAGGCCGGAATCCCCGGCGCTCCCGAGCTTGAGGTCACAAATGTGAACCTCAACGACGGATCTGTTGAGGGGCTCAAACACCGGACACTTCCCGTGTTTGGAGTGCAGTATCACCCCGAGGCCGCCCCGGGCCCCCATGACGCCAGCGGGCTTTTTGACGCCTTCATGGCCGCGGTAGGCAGCGGCACAGGCGCTTGACACCCGGCCCGTTAGCGACCTAAACTCTAGGGACTTCGCAGTTTAGCTCCTGTTTCGGTTGCCTCCCACCGCTGAGGCTGTTCGGATGACGAAGGCAGATCTGGTCGAACTGGTAACAGACGCCATCGCGCAGACATCGGGCCCGATGATCTCGAAAAAGGACTGCGCGCGCGTGGTTGACGCGTTCCTCGATGCCATCAAGGACGCCCTCAAGGAGCAGAAGAACATTGAGGTGCGCGGATTTGGCACGTTCAAGATCCGCAATCGCAAGACGCGGATGGCACGCAATCCTCGTACGGGGGCTCCCGTCGAAGTAAGCGCACGGCCGGTTCCTGTCTTCAAGCCTTCGAAGGAATTGCGGGCGATGGTTTCGGATCTCGATGTCTCGGAACTCGCAGACGCGTAACGAGATACGCCTCACCGTCCTCCTTTTCGCGTCGTACGCAGAAGCAATTGGGGCATCTTCGGTTGGCGTGACGCTCGCAGACGGCGCGACGGTTAATGACCTTCTCGCCGCCGTGCGCCAACTAGCTGCAGGGAAAGCACTTCCGCCGGCAGCGGTAGCCGTGAACTGTGAGTATGCGACCGCCCAGCAGCTGCTCAAGCCCGGTGACGAGGTCGCCATCATACCGCCCGTGGCTGGCGGATGACCTTCGTGGCGCTGGGTCCGGCGGTGATTGATCCGGCCGCACTCACGGCGTCGGTACAAACCGCTGAGTGTGGAGCCGTGTCGCTCTTCATTGGTGTCGTGAGAAACCGGAACGGCGGCCGACCGGTCATGGGTATTGAATACACAGCATACGAGGCGATGGCGCTCGCCCAGATGCGTCGTATCGTGTCAGAACTCGAGAACGAGGTGTCGGGCGTGCGCATCGCGGTTCAACATCGCATCGGGCAACTGGGCATCGGCGAGGCGAGCGTGGTCATCGCCGCGGCGCACGCACACCGTGCCCCGGCGATTACCGCGGCGTCGCGTACGATTGAAGAACTCAAGCGGCGCGTGCCAGTCTGGAAATGCGAGCACTATGAGGATGGAACGCGCGAGTGGGTGCACGCATGAGTTACGCTGCGCCGCTCCGCGACCAGTTCGGCCGGTCGATCGAGTATCTCCGCATCTCCGTCACGGACCGCTGCAACTTCCGCTGTGTGTACTGCATGCCGCTGGAAGGGCTCGATTGGCTACCGAAGGGCGACATCCTGAGCTACGAAGAGATTGAGTCCGTGGTGCGCCAACTCGCGCCGCTCGGGCTCAGGCGGCTTCGGATTACCGGCGGCGAGCCGACAATCCGGCCTCAGCTCGAGAAACTCATCGCCATGCTGCGCGCCGTGCCTGGCGTGGAAGACATTGCCCTCTCGACCAACGGCGTTCGGCTGCCCCAGATGGCGGACTCCCTGGCCGCGGCCGGCTTGAGTCGCGTGAATGTGAGTGCGGACTCCCTGCAGCCCGAACGCATTCGCCAGATCGCTCGGCGCGACCTCAAGTTCGAACCGCTCGCCACCATCCGCGCTGCGCTCGACGCAGGACTCAAGCCTATCAAGCTCAATGTCGTCGTGATGCGCGGCATCAACGACGATGAGATCGGTGATTTTGCGCGCCTCACGCTCGATCACGAAGTGCACGTGCGATTTATCGAACTGATGCCGGTGGGCGAGATGGCCGGACTCACCTGGGAGCACGTCGTGCCGAGTGCCGAGGTGCTCGACCGAGCCGCAGCGGCCATCGGCGCGCTTTCCGATAGTGCCGGGCCGGCCATGGGCAACGGTCCCGCGAAGTACTACCAGGCCGCTGGCGCGCCGGGCACGATCGGCGTGATTACGCCGATGACGCACACCTACTGCGGCACCTGCAATCGGGTACGTCTCACAGCCGACGGCCGCCTGCGAACCTGCCTCTACGGCGACCACGAGGTGAACCTGCGCGATCCACTCAGGGCAGGGGAGCCGCTCGAACCGCTTTTTGTCAGGGCACTCGCGGAAAAACCCAGGGAGCACCAGCTGCTCCAGATGCAGGTCGGCGGACTGCGCGCCCTCTCACAGGTAGGCGGATAGCAGCGCCTGACGCCGAGCTCGATGCGCTGCGTGTCGCAGGGCCGGCGACGACGAGGGAGTAGGCACCAGTCGTGCTGCCAACGGCGGTCGTGGCGAATACCACTCCCGTCGTTGAGACGGCCGGTGTCCAGCTGATACGTGCCGCGGTTCCGCCGCCACTGTTGTTGTCGACGCCGATCGCTGCGCCGGTGATGCCATCGAACACGCGTAGCACCGGATCGACCACCAGCGACGACATCGTGATGGTGTAGGTACGCCCGCCGATGGCCACAAAGTTGAATCCGTCGCCGAAGAATGGCCCCCCGGTCCCGGTAAACGAGCAGTCGGTGGCCTCGGCGGTTTGCGTCATCACCACTGCGCTCGGAACGATCCAGACATCTTGCTCGCACCCCGTCGCGTCGCCGCTCCAACTCGTGACGCTGAACGTGTAGGCGCCCGTCTGCCGCGCGGCGAAGCTGTTGACCGTCGCGATATACGCGGTGGGTGGCGCGAGCAGGCGTATGCGCGATGCCGGACCGTCGCCGGCGTTGTCGTCGAAAGCGAGATAATCCGTCACCAGGGGGCCGGCCAGGTCGAGCCAGGGATCAAACGCCGTGGAGACGAGATCCAGCTGCGCGCGCTGGCCGTCAATTGTCGTGAAGGCAAAGTGATCGCCGTAATACTGGTCGTCCAGAAGGCAGTCCGATGCGGCGAGTGCGCCGGATGCAACGGCGCCGAATGCGATCGGATTCGTCGTCAGGCAGGGGTCCGCGGTGCCAGTAGCGCTGAAGGTGACTGGCGGAAGGCCGGCCGCCGTGGCCACCAATGTGTTGGCGCCGGGCGTGGGTCCCAGCCGCCACTGTCCAGCCGTCGCAAGCCCGGCGGCGCTGGTCGTGGCAGCTCCGCCCTCGACCGAGCCGCCCCCCGCAGCTACAGTGAACGTCACAGGCGCATTGACCATGGCGATGCCGCGAGTATCCAGGAGCGTGACCGATGGTGCGACTGTGACGTTCTGGCCGGCTACCGCGCTCTGCCCGTCGCCGGCAGCCTTGGCGAGCGAGCCCGCAACGACAGCCGTAATGGTTGGCTGGGCGGGGCTGTCTGCGCTTCCTCCGCAGCCCACGATGGTTATGGCCGCCGCACACGCGAACAGGCAAAGGACCGGGACGCGCATGGTGAGCACTCGTGGTTTGTGAGGAACGACAGGGCGACCCCTAACATACCCCTGAGCCCGGGCGTTGAATCACATCCGCCTGCTTATCTTTCGTCGGTAGTCATCCTCCACTCATAACGATCCGATTCTTATGGTCAACAAGATCACCGTCGTGGGCGCCGGCAACGTTGGCGCAACCGCGGCACAACGCATCGCAGAGAAGGAACTCGCCCGCACCGTCGTGATGGTGGACGTGGCCGAGGGCATTCCGCAGGGGAAGGGACTTGATCAGTGGGAGTCCGCGCCGATCGAGATGTTCGACTCGCGCGTAATCGGCTCGAACGGGTACGACGAGTCGACTGGGTCCGACATCGTGGTCATCACGGCGGGCATCGCACGCAAGCCGGGCATGAGCCGCGACGACCTCCTGAACACCAACGCAGGCATCGTGAAATCGGTGGCGGAGCAGGTGGCCAAGACGTCGCCGAACGCGATCATCATCGTGGTGTCGAACCCGCTCGACGTAATGTGCTACGCGGCGATGAAGGCCTCGGGCTTTCCGCGCGAGCGCGTCATTGGCATGGCGGGCGTGCTCGACACGGCACGTTATCGTTCGTTCCTCGCCATGGAACTCGACGTCTCCGTGCGCGACATCCAGGCGATGGTGCTCGGCGGCCACGGCGACACGATGGTGCCGCTTATCAGCTACACGACGGTCAGCGGCATTCCGATCACGCAGCTGATGGCCAAGGACAAGCTGGATGCCATTGTGGACCGCGCGCGCAATGGCGGCGCCGAGATCGTGAAGTTCCTCAAGACGGGCTCGGCCTACTATGCGCCGAGCTCCGGCGCTGTGCAGATGGTCGAGGCAATCGTCAACGACCAGAAGCGCATCCTCCCGTGCTCCGCGTGGCTGCAGGGCGAGTACGGCATGAAGGACGTCTACCTCGGCGTGCCGATCAAGCTGGGCCGCAAGGGAATGGAGCAGATCATCGAAGTCTCGCTGACGGCGGACGAAAAGGCGGCGCTGGAGAAGAGCGCACAGGCCGTGCGGGAGCCAATGGCCGTCGTGAAGATCTGAGTTCTGTGGCGGGACCGCGGGTCTTACTGCGGGGGCGCGGGTTTTACTGCGGGGACGCGGATTTTCGCGGATTGGGTACTGAAATAGACGCGGATACGACAACTGCAACTGATGGGGGAACGACAGTTTGAGCCGACGCTGTCGTTCCCCCTTTTCAGTATCCATGTTC
>JARIET010000081.1 GCA_031127185.1 Gemmatimonadota bacterium
GCAGGAAGGCCGCGACCACTGGTACCACCGGCTGATGGCCAAGGCACCTGCGGACTGTCCGCCGGAAGCCATGGACTCCGAGGACGTGCTTTTCATCCTCTACACGTCAGGCACGACGGGTAAGCCCAAGGGCATCGTTCACACCACTGGCGGGTACCTCACAGGCGCGGCAACCAGTATGCGGCAGGTGTTCGACCTCAAGGATTCCGACGTTTTCTGGTGTACTGCCGATGTGGGCTGGGTCACTGGTCATTCGTACCTGGTATACGGCCCGCTGGCGAATGGTGCCACCTGTGTGATGTACGAAGGCGCGCCTGACTGGCCTGAGCGCGACCGTTTCTGGGACATCTGCGAGCGCCACGGTGTGACGATACTCTACACGGCGCCGACGGCGATTCGCGCTTTCATGAAGTGGGGCGCCGAGCATCCCGCCAAACACGACCTCTCGCGCCTGCGATTGCTCGGTTCGGTCGGAGAGCCGATCAACCCCGAGGCCTGGATGTGGTATCACGAGCACATCGGTGGAAAGCGCTGCCCGATTGTGGATACATGGTGGCAGACTGAGACCGGCTCGATGGTGATCTCTCCCCTGCCCGGCGTCACAGCGACAAAGCCCGGGAGCGGTACGATGGCGCTGCCGGGATACACGGCGGATCTGCTCGATTCTACCGGACAGCGGATCGACGTCGGTGGCGGTTTGCTCGCGTTGACGAAACCCTGGCCCTCCATGCTCCGCACGATCTGGGGCGACGATGCCCGTTATGTACAGACGTACTTCTCCAAATGGCCTGGGCGCCCCGATCTCTACTTCCCGGGCGATGGGGCCAAGCGCGACGACGACGGTTACTTCTGGATCCTCGGCCGCGTGGACGACGTGCTCAACGTCGCCGGTCACCGGATCGGCACTATGGAAGTGGAGAGCGCGCTCGTGGAGCATCCGTCGGTCGCCGAAGCGGCGGTCGTGGGTAAGTCGCACGAACTGAAGGGTCAGGCGATCGCCGCGTTCGTGACGCTCCGCGACGGACAAAAAGCCAGCCCCGCCCTCCGCGACGAGCTGCGCGCGTTTGTGGCGGATAAGATCGGTGCACTCGCCCGCCCCGACGATATCCTTTTCAGCGCCGATCTGCCCAAGACACGGTCGGGCAAGATCATGCGTCGCTTGCTGCGCGACATCGCCGAAGGGCGTGCGCTTGGCGACACCACCACGCTTGCCGACCCCGGGGTCGTGGCGTCCCTCAAGGACCAGTACGAGGAACAGGAAGGGTAGGATAAGTCGATCTGCGTGTTGACAATGCCGCCGATTGGCGGCATCGTCGTGCGCGTGGAATCCGGTCACTTTCAGCTGGTCCCGATGGTGCCGGTCGCCCCCCCGCTGTACCCCGCTCCCCGTTCCAGTGCATGCCAGATGCACGCCAGATGAGAGACATTCGCGAAGCGCTCCAGCAGTCGCTGGGCGACGCATACCAGATTGAACGTGAACTGCCGCGCGGCGGGATGTCGCGCGTCTTCGCAGCGCGCGAGACGGCGCTTGGCCGCACGGTGGTCCTCAAGGTGCTCTCGCCCGAGCTCGCCGCCACGCTTTCGGCCGAGCGGTTCAAGCGCGAGATCACGCTGGCCGCACGCCTGCAGCATCCGCATATCGTTCCCCTCCTCAACACGGGGAGCGCTGCTGATTCGCTTTTCTATACGATGCCATTGGTGGACGGCGAGTCGCTTCGCGACCGGATTAATCGCGAACGGCCTATGCCCATCGAGACCGTGATCACGATCCTGACCGAAATCTCCAGCGCGCTCGCCTACGCGCACGAAATGGGAATCGTGCACCGCGACATCAAGCCTGAGAACGTGATGTTCTTCCATGGCAGCGCGGTGGTACTGGACTTTGGTATCGGCAAGGCGCTGAGCGCCGCGACGCACGCGGCGGAGGAAACCACCGGCCGCATCACGCAGCGAGGCATGAGTCTGGGCACCCCCACGTACATCTCGCCGGAACAGGCCGTGGGCGACCCGGACCTGGATCATCGCGCCGACATCTATTCGCTGGGCGTGATGGCCTACGAGATGATCACTGGCCATCCCCCGTTCGCGGGGCGGAGCTCACAGCAAGTGATGGCCGCCCACGCCAATCAGGCGCCCGAGGCCATTGGAAAGCGACGCACCGACGCGCCTGTGGTGCTCACGCAGATCGTCATGAAGTGCCTTGCCAAGGCGCCGGCCGAACGGCCACAGCAGGCGAGCGAGATCGTTTCTGCCCTCAAGGAGCCGCGTCAGTCGGGCCAGGTCACGGGCGGCTCGTGGTTCCACCGCCTACCGGTCTGGCTTCCCTGGGCCATCGCGGCGGCGGCGACTGGGGCTGCGCTCTATTTCGCCCTGCGTGCCCGGTGATCGAGGACGCTCAGCCCGAATAGGACCACCACCATGAGCGCACTGGCGATGCAATACCGGCAGAGGGCGTTGATGCGTGTGACCTCCGCCCAGGTGAGGTAGCCCGAGAAAAGCACTCCCCAGCCGTTGAGCGCGAGCAGCACGGGGGTCGGCCACCGCTTGTCCGCAGCCGGGCCGACCGAGCCAAGCACCGACACGAAAAAGACCGACGCGTAGTATCCGGCACCCCAGAGCGCGACCGGCAGCCCGATGAACTTCGCGTAACTGCTCGCCTGCACCACCTCGCATCCGCCGGTGCCGCACGCAAGCGACCCAACGTACCCATAGTGGTACAAGGTGAGGTACGCCGCGAGAAAGACGCCGCCGAGTGCGATGACGGCGACGACCATGCGGGAGTTCATAGGCTGCCCTGGGCTATTCGCCCGACTTGCCCGGCGCCTTCGCGCCTGACTTGGTCGCCGCGGCCACAGCCGCAGCGGCCGAGTCGACGAGTTGCTTGAACTGGTCGTACGGAATGCGTCCCGGAACGACTGTGCCTCCGATGACGAACGTCGGAGTCTGACTTACGCCGAATCGGACTCCTTCGAGGAGGTTCGCCTTGATGCGCGGGTAGTGCTTCTGAGTGTCGTAACAGGTCTCGAACAGCGCCATGTCCAGGCCGGCGTTCTTCGCCGCCGCCATCAGCCCATCTGTGGGGTCGCGGTGGCCGGTGGCAAAGCTCCACTGGTCCTGCAGCGCGTAAACCTGATCCTTCATCGCCTCGAACTTTCCTTGATCGGCTCCGCAGGCCACCGCGTTCGACGCGGACCAGCTATTCGGGTGGCTGTCGAGCGGGAAGTCGAAATAGCGAATGGACATCACCCCCGCCTTCACGAGGCGCTCCTTCACGTCCGGCTCTGTGACCTGGGCCCACTGCGCACAGACCGGGCATTCATAGTCCGCAAACTCCATGACCTTCACCGGGGCGTCTGGGTTGCCGACGAGGTACCCCTCGGCCGTGCCGGCCACGAGGTTCGGATCGACGGGCCGAATTCCCTGGCGTGGGCGGGAAAGGGTATAGCCGAGAAAGGAAACCCCGATGACTCCGACGGCGACGAGAATGCCGACGAAGCGCGAGTTGGACTGCTTACGGACGGACTTGGCCACGAATCGACCTCCTGAGGAGACAAGAAAGATAACGGGGGTCGGGCGGGCGGTTAGCGCCCCGGACACTTCAACAGAAGGGCGCTGTAGACCGTATTTGGGATGACGAAAAGAGCCAACATGACCATAGGAACCGGCACCCGGACCAACTAGATTTCACTCGGTACCACCTTTACCCCTAAACCAGGCGAAATGAGCACGAAGAGGTCCAAGATGCCGCGCGAACAGATGGGTCCGTCCCCGTTTGCGCAGGCCCGCGACGAGCTGTTCCAGCACATCATCAGCTGCGATGTCGTCGGTGCCGATCCGGAGCACCAGAAGGAATGGTTCGACGAGACGTTGGCGTATCTTCGGGACCGGTTCCATGAACTGGATCCCGCCAAGCTCGCTGAACTTCGCACGCTGGGCGAGCGCTTTGCCCAGCCGGCCAAGAAGAACCAGGCGGTCGGCGCGTAGTCTCAGCGGCCCGTGCGGCGCACGGGCCTCGCTCCAAGCGATACACGCGTTCCACCACCGATGGCGACTTCCACTGACGGTCGCCATCCCGATACGCCCGGCAGGTCAGTGCCGAGCGCAACTACGACCAGCGCTCGGCCGCGGACATCGCGCTCCCACTCGGCGGCAAGCCCTGCCCCCACCCACGGGCCCCAGCGCGCCTCACGAAACGGGTCCAGGCTGAACCGGTTGACGATTTCGATTCGCACGAAGTCTTGCGGCAGGTCGCTCACACGGCGGCCCGCGTACAGCATCGGAGCGACGCGCAGGTAGGTGCCGGCGGGGACGTTGAAGCCAATCCCAGCGCCGGCCGACCAGCTGTTGGCAGCAGACGCGAAGGCCCTGAACTCGGGCTGCACGCGAGGCTCGATTCGAAAACCCTGCGCTCCTGTGGACTGCGCCACAGTAGTCGCCAACATGGCCATCCGCGCGAGTGGCAACGCCCGGCGGACAAGTTCGGCCCGAGATGCGCTTGCCATTCGCGAAACCTAGGAACCGGGTGCGCTGCTTGCCAGCATGACCGGCGCGCCCTAGCTTCGCAAAGGCGCACCTTTTCTCCCGCTGCAGGGGATGCACCGCATGGCCGACGCGATGGAGCTGCTCCGCGGAGTGGCAATCTTCAAGGACCTGGACGAAGGCGAGCTCGCCCGCGTGGCGGAGATCTGCCGCAACCAGGAGTTTGTGTCGGGCGAGTACATCTTTCGCGAAGGCGAGGCGGGAAACCGGCTTTACCTGATCGTTGAAGGCGATGTGCGCATCAGCCGCACGATTCCTGGGAGTGGAGAGGAAGCGTTGACGATCCTCAAGCCAGGAGCCCTGTTCGGTGAGATGGCAGTGTTTGACCGCAGCGAACGGTCCACGGACGCGATCTCGAATGGCGGAACCAAGTGCTTCACCATTGCGCGATCCGACTTCGAGCTCCTGCTCGACTTCAACCGCGACATCGCCTACAAAGTGCTCTGGGCCTGCACGCGCCTGCTTTCGGTGCGGCTCCGGAATACGAACGACCAGATGCGATCGTTCCTCGCGATGAGCATGTTCTAGAGACAGTTCAGAGTTGAGCGGCGAGAGTTCAGGAGTTTCGTTGAGAGTTGAGGGTTGAGAGTTGAGAATTGAGTAACGCGCCGCCACTCATCCACCGGGTCGCCGACTTTCGGGGCGTGCAAGTTCCGGCGCTGCGCGACGGCGCCGCCATGGCCGGCCTCATGCTCTCGGCTGCCGGTGCTGCGGGATTCACCACCAACGAATCGCCCATTGTGCGGGAGTTACCTCGCGACGGGCTCGCGCTCGTGCTGCTGCTGGATGCGGGCCATCTGAGTGTTCACACGTTTCCTGACCGCGAAATCGTCGTCCTCGACCTTCTCGTCGCTGCCGGACGAGACCCGCAAAAGGCCGTGGACGTCTTCTCCCGGAAGTTCGGCGTAACCGAAGCTCGCTCTCCGCGCTCGTTCGACCGCGGCTGAAGGCCGAACCCACCGTATTCGCCGCCACGACACCCCAATGCCTCGCTCCGCACCAACGCCGTGGTTTCGCCCGGCTGCGCTCACTTTCCTCAGTGGCCTCAAGCGCAACAACAAGCGCGAATGGTTTGAGGAGCGCAAGCCGGAGTTCACGCGCGAAGTGCTCGAACCGTTGCGACGCGTCGCCGGCGAACTCGACGTGCGATTCGCGCGACTCGCCCCGGAGTACGAGGCGGGCAAGCGGTCGCTCTTTCGCATCTACCGGGATGTGCGGTTTTCCAAGGACAAGTCGCCGTACAAGACGCACGCGGCAATGTGGATCTATCACCGGGCGCCGGGACGGGGCGTGGGCAAGGAGGTTGACGGCGGTGCGGGATTCTACCTGCACCTTGAGCCCGGAGCATCGATGGTTGCAGCCGGCCTCTGGATGCCTCCGCGCCACTTGCTCAACAAGGTGCGCGATGCGCTGGTAGACGACTTGCCCCGATTCAAGCGCATTCTGCGTGCGCCGACGTTTGTAACGCGATTTGGTGGACTGACCGATGACGAACCCGGTGTGAAGCTGATCCGGATGCCGCGCGGCTATGCCGAGGATCATCCGGCAGCTGAGCTGCTGCGGTTCAACTCGTTCACTGTGAGCGCGAGATACTCCGACAAGGAGATGCTCGACCATGGACTGGTTGACCGGGCGATGAAGGACTTCGCGCTGATGCTGCCGTTCGTGCGCTGGCTCAATCGCGCGCTGGGCCACATTCCCGCGAAATCGCGCTGACACATACGGGCGGGCGCCGACAAGTGGGCGCCCCCGCATTACACGGCGCGGCCCTTCCCGCGGATGAGACCTTCGACACTGCGCGCGGGGTCGAAACAGCGCTGGGCGATGGCCTGAATGTCGGCCGCCGTCACCGCACGGATGCGCTCCTCGTACTCGCCAATCTCGGCGAGCGAGGATCCAAAAAGCCACGCGTCGGCGAGGTCGCCCATCAGGCTGGCTGCGGCCTCCCGCCGAATGGCGTTGGAGCCGACGGCAAACGTCTGCGCCTGAGCCAGTTCGCGCGGCGTGACTGGTTCACTGCCGAGTCGCGCGAACTGTGCGAGGAGCCCCGCCCGCGCGGCCTCCTCCTTCTCCGGCGACATCGCGATGTAGGCGAGAAACGCCCCGGCGTGCTGCCGAATGACCGGCGCGACGAGTACGGTGTAGGCAAGCGACTGACGGTCGCGCAATTCTTCAAAGAAACGGCCACCGAGCCCGCTCGCCACGCCCGCGAGAATCATCGCCGCGAAGCGACCGTCGTCATTTCGGGCGGGTCCGGGAAACAACAGTGCCAGCGCCGACTGCGCCTTGTCGCGCGACTCTGCGCACGCGGCGCCGGCCACCGGCCAGGCGGGGGCGGCGACACTCGGCCCGCTGTGTTCCGAAAGGTCTGTGAATCGGCGCGAAACGGCGGATGCAACGTCGTCGGGGTCGGCATCGGCGACGCAAACGAGCACGCCGCGTGCCGCAACCGCGACCGACTCGTGCCAGTCCTTGAGCGCGGACGATCCCATCCGTCCCACCGACGCCTCCGCTCCGAGCACCGAGCGTCCGTACGAATGATCGGCCCACGCTGCCTCGGTGGCCAGGCGCACGGGCCAGCGATACATGTCGTCCCGGATGGCGGCGATCTCGGCCAGCGCAACCGCCCGCTCCGACTCGACCGCATCGTTCCGGAACGCGGGCCGCTGCACGACGTCGGCGAGAATCTCCGCGGCATCGGCCAGTCGCGACGTGGGCACCGAGATCGTCCACTGCACGGAATCCGCGCCCGCTGACGAACCGATGGCACCACCGGCGAATTCGACATCTTCGGCAATCTGCTTCGCCGTACGACGCGCCGTCCCGCGCAACGCCGTGCGGGCCATCAATGAAGTGATCCCGGCGGCCTCGACGCCTTCCGCCACCGCACCGCCGTGCACGAACCAGCCCAGCTGCGCGACGGGCGCGTCGACGTGCTGGACCAGCAGTGGTACTCCCGCAGCGGTGCGATAGAGCGACACACCGGCGTCGCGCGATTCCAGCCGCCATGCGCGCGCGCCGCTGTGCACGATGGCCGATGGTGCTGCGAGGGCTACCGCATCGACCGGGTCGGGCCGATCGCCTTCCAACAATGCCGTTGCTTCAGCCGCATCGGCCGCAAAAGGCGTGGCGTTGGATGGGCGATACACCAACAGGGCCGCGCGCTCGGGCGAAAGCCAGCGGTTCGCCGCCTCGGCGACCGTTCGAGGATCAGCCGTAAGCATCGCATCGAGATATTCGCTCCCCCGCTCCCAGCGGCTGTCGAGTTCCCAGGCCGCGAGGTGGTTGGCCTGTCCATCCGCCGTTTCGAGCCGGCGGATCCACTGCGATGACACCATCCGGCGAGCACGTTCGACTTCGGCATGCTGCACCTCGCCGTCGAGGACCCGACGCACCTGATCCCAGCTCGCGCGTAGGGCGCTATGGGCGCGTTCGGGGCGAGCCGTCGCGTGCACCACGAAGACGCCGAGTTCGGTCGGTGTGTAGTTCCAGGCATGAATGGACGACGCGAGCCTGCGGTCGCGAACCGCGCGGTAGAGGCGCGAGGCCCGGCCGCCCGAGAGGATCGCGGTGATGAGATCGATGACCGGTGTATCGGCGTGGGCGAGGTCGGGCGTGCGCCATCCGAGCAGAACTTCAGACTGCTGCACATCACCGTTCAGCTCGAGATAACGCAGCGTTGTATCGCGCGGGGGCGGTTCGGCCGGACCGGGTGTGCGGGTGACCGGGGCATCGGGGATCGCTCCATAACGCGCGGCCGCCACCGCAATCGCCTCGTCGGGATCCACATCGCCGACGATGGCCAGCACCGTGTTGCCCGGACGGTAATAGTGCCTATAGAACGCACTGACATGTTCGCGCGTGAGCGCACGCAGCCCCGGTTCGCGCCCAATGCGCCAGCGGCGAATCCGATGACGGTCATGGAGCAGCGCGAACAGTGTCTCGGTTGCGACTGCCGTTGGTGTATCGGCCTTTCGTTTGGCTTCCTCAATGATGACTTCGAGTTCGCGCGCCAGTTCGCCGCCGTCGATGAGCGAGTTCGCGTAGGCGTCAGCCTGGATGTCGAGGCCAGCGGCAAACCCCGACGCCGGCAGCACGGTGTAGTAGTGCGTGTGATCGTAGATCGTCGCCGCGTTGAGGATGCCGCCGCTGGCCTTGGTGGACCGTGCGATTTCACCGACACCGCGGGTTGGCGTCCCCTTGAAGTACATGTGTTCCAGGACGTGGGAGATGCCTGAGATCGCGTCCGGCTCGTCGAAGTAGCCGGCGCGGACATAGGTGACGATTGCGACGACACCCGAGCGCTTGCGCCGCACCAGTACGCGCAGGCCGTTGGGGAGTGTGGCGCGGTGGACGCTCCCCGGTGGAAACACCGCGGCGAGCGTTGACTCAGGCACGGCGCCCGATTTCATCGGTCACCGTGCGAGGGAGGTGCGACGCAGCAGCACGACGGCGGCGATGAAACCGATGGCGCCGTAGGCGAGCACGTGGGCCAGATGGCCCGTCGGCATCGGGTTGCCGGCATAGAGCTCGGCCTTGATGTAGTCGAGCTTGTGGGTGGGCGGCATCAGGCGCGTGAGCTGCTGCATCCATCCCCACATCGGGGAATTGGGTGCATCCTTCAGCGAATGCATGACGCTGCTCGCGACCCAGACCGCCACCAGGAGCAGGGCGTCAAGATTGGTCGCCGCCGTCAGGGCGAAGCCGATCCCACCGATGAGAACCCAGGACAGCCCCATCACGATCATCACTTCGCGCACCGGCACCGGCGCGGTGTACAGCTCGAGCCACCAGGTGAGCGCCCCCGCTATGGCGATGTAGGCCACGCCGTGCAACGCCCACTGCTGCGCGTAGAACCGCTCGATGTTGACTGGCTTGCTGAACAGGAACCGGAAATAGCCGTTGCTGCGATCGTCGGTGACGAGCCGCGTGACGCCGAGAAAGGCTGCGAGGTTGATGAAGACGGGCGCAAAACTCGTGAATACCTGCGTCGCGAAGCGCTGGCCTTGCGGCGTCGCGAAATCAACGCGGCTGCCGTCGGTCTTCACGATCATCCAGATGAAGAAGACAACCAGGCCGGTTGGCAGCGCCGCGCGCAGGAAGAGAAAATCCCGCAGCTGGTAGCGCGTCAGGTAGGCTCCGAGGCGTCCGCGCATCAGCGGGATCCTCCCGCGCCGACCGCGGCATGGAATTCCGTCTCGAGCGCGCTCTCGCTCGGTGCCAGCGACGTGACCTGCGCGCCGGCTGCGAGGGCGGCCTGCAGGCTGGCATTGAGTTCGACCACGGAAATCGCGGGAACGGCAAACTCGCCGTCAGCCACGAGGGTAGCTCCGGGGAATGCCGCCGGAATCATTCCGGAGTCGCCCATGATCCGCAGCCGGTAC
>JARIET010000082.1 GCA_031127185.1 Gemmatimonadota bacterium
GGAACATCTGGCGGCGACGCAGCCGTACGACCTCGTGGTGCTCGACCTCCGCCTGCCCAAGCGGTCGGGGATTGACGTGTTGCGGAGCTTGCGCGCGAAGGGGTTCGAACGCCCGGTGCTGGTGCTGACGGCGCAGGACGCGGTAGACGCAAAAGTCGAAACGCTGCGTGCAGGCGCCGATGACTACGTCACGAAACCGTTTGCGTTCGAGGAGCTCCTCGCGCGCGTCGAGGCCCTGTCGCGGCGACCGCGCGCCATCGCGGCGCCGGTGCTCAAGGTGGCGGATCTCGAGCTGAACGTCGACTCACACGAGGTGCAGCGCGGCGGACGCGCGATCGAGCTCACCCCCAAGGAGTTCCTCGTGCTGGAGTACCTCATGCGCCATGCCGGCAAGGTGATGAGCCGTACGCTGATCACGGAGTATGCCTGGGGATACCACTTCGATTCGGGAACGAACATCGTCGACGTGGTCATCAATCACCTCCGCAAGAAGGTGGACGGTTCAGGCAAGAAGAAGCTGATCACGACGGTCCGGGGAGTCGGCTACGTGATCAAGGGCTGAGCGGGCCCCGTGGCATCGCTCCGCGCGCGCACGACGCTGGCATTCGGCGCAACCACCATCGCTGGTGTTGCCCTGTTTGGTATTGTGGCGACGTTCGAGCGCCGCGCCGCGACCGAACGCGACCTGATCGAACGCACGCGCCGCAACGCGGCGTTGGCGGCGCGCATTATCGAGCGTCAGGGCGTGCAAGGCGTATTTGCGCTCGATACGGCGTCGACGGTCGGCAGCATGCTCAACCTCGGCGTCACGCGTGTTCTCGATGAGCTCACCGGGTACTACGTGCTGGTCGGGGACTCCACGCGGCTGCTGTACTGGTCCCCGCAGGTCCGGCAAATCTATTCGCAGGCCATCAGCGAATTCCTGAACACAGAGCAGAAGAAACCCTTCCTGCGCGACCTTGACGAGCTGACCCGTGCCGTCTTTGACACACAGCCGCGTACGGGAGCGCACCGCGTGCTGCTGAGCAGCGGAGACGAGGTCCTCGTGTCGGGGCAGATGCCGGACCAGCCGCTCCCCGGCGGCGTCCGACGGATCGCTGTGGGTGTCAGCACCTCGCGAATTCGTGAGGTCACCATCGAAATGGTGAGTTTGACCATCCTCTCGGCGCCCGTGCTGCTGCTGGTGTCGATGACGCTTGGCTGGTTGCTTACCGGCCGGATGCTCGCGCCGGTGAACCAGATCGGGCATGATGTGGCCGCCATTACCGACGGACGTGCGCTCCACCGGCGGGTCGTGGTCGAAGGCGACGTTGCCGACGAGATTGTCCGCCTGGCGCAGTCCGTCAATGAAATGATTGGCCGCCTGGAAACGTCGTTCGGCTCGCTCCGCCGTTTCACGGCGGATGCGAGCCACGAGTTGCGTACACCGCTTGCCGTGATCCGAGCCGACGTCGAGCGCGCCATGCACACCCAGACCAATTCACACGAGCACGCGGTCGCACTTGAGGAAGCCCTGCAGCAGGTCTCGCGCATGACCGGCCTGGTCGAATCCCTGCTGACACTCGCGCGGGCCGACGAGGGTCGCTTTGCCCTCATGCGCGAACCTGTCCCGCTCGAGCCGTTGATTCGCGAAGTGGCCGAAACGGCGACGATTCTGGGTGAGGAGCCAGGGGTGACCGTCAAGCTGCCCGTCATCCAGCCGGTCACCGTACACGGGGACGGTGAACACCTCCGGCAGCTATTTCTTAACCTCGCCACCAACGCTGTGAAATACACACCGCGCGGCGGTTCGGTGGAGATTTCGCTTGAGTCGCGGCACGATGAGGCGATCATCACGGTGAAAGACGACGGCATCGGCATCGCTGCGGCCGATCTTCCGTTCATTTTCGATCGGTTCTGGCGCGTGGACCGGGCGCGATCCAGGACCACAGGCGGCGGGGCCGGCCTCGGCCTGGCGATTTGCCAGTGGATTGCACACGCGCACCAGGGCAGGATCGATGTGAGCTCCCGCCTCGGGCGCGGGTCAACGTTCACGATCGTCCTGCCGACCGGACCAGGCCCCGAACTCGACGAGCCAACACCTAATTCTGGCTTAAGCAAATCTTAATGTTTCGCCCATTACCCCCTCACGCGACCGCCGGTAGCTTCTTTGCGAGTCGTACGCGCCGCATCACGTCCACACCACGCACGGGGTGCCACATTGTTTAACAACCTTCTTGAGTCGAAGCCACAGAAGCAGCGATCTGTTGGTAGTTCGACCGTGAGCCTCATCTTCCACACCGCGATTATTTATCTCGCGGTGCAGGCGACGCTCAACGCCACGCAGGAAAAGGAGACGGTCGAGGAAAAGGTGAGTTTCGTCGAAGTCAAGAAAGACGAACCACCGCCGCCGAAGCCGCCGCCGCAGGAGGCCCCGCCTCCGCCGCAGAGCTTTCAGGTGCTCACCGCTCCGGTGAACATCCCGAATGTGCTCCCGGAAATCGACCTCACGGCCAAACTGACGAACGAAAGCGACTTCTCTGGCAAGGGTGTGCAGTCGGCCAAGGCAAACACCGGACCGGTGGCGAAGCCGGAAGGCGACCAGCCGTACTTCGAGTTCATGGTGGAAAAGCCCGTCACCGAAGCGTCCAACACGCAGCGCCCGCGCTACCCGGACATTTTGAAGTCCGCCGGTGTCGAGGGCGAGGTGCAGGCGCAGTTCGTCGTGGACACCACGGGACGGGTCGAGTTGAGTTCGTTCAAGGTGCTCAAGGCCTCGCACCAGCTGTTCGAGGCCGCGGTTCGCTCGGCGCTGCCGGGCATGCGTTTCATCCCGGCCGAAGTCGGCCAGAAGCGCGTCCGCCAGCTTGTGCAGCAGCCGTTCGTATTCGCGATTGCGAAGTAGCTTCCCCGCCTCTCAACCCGCCTAGGAGATCATAAGTCTTATGGAAATGTCACTGATTGAGCTGTACGGCCACATGGGCCCATTCGCGAAGGGCATCATCTACGTCCTCGCGATCATGTCCATCTGGTCATTGACCGTCATGATGCAAAAGTGGTGGTTCCTCCGCTCGGCGCAGGTGGAGACGCGCAAGTTTGCGCCCGAATTCTCGCAGTTTCTTGAGGAAGACAACCTCACCGAGGCGATCAAACTCGCCGAGAGCTACAAAAAGTCGCACGTGGCGCGCGTGCTCGGGAACTCACTCTCCGAGATTCGGCCGCTGATCGCTGACGGTTCGGTCACGGTTGCCGACATCAATTCGGCAGAGCGCGCGATCGAACGTGAAATGCTGATGACCATCGTGCTCATCAAGCGCGGCCTGGGCGTTCTGGCCACCGTCGGTTCCACGGCGCCGTTCGTCGGCCTCGTCGGCACCACCATGGGCGTCGTCAACGCCTTCACGGGCATGGCGCAGTCGGGCGGCGGCGGCCTGGGAGCCATCTCGGCCGGTATCGCCGAGGCGCTCATCACCACCGCGTTCGGCCTTCTCGTCGCCATTCCGGCCGTGTGGGCCTACAACTACTTCCAGACGAAGGTCGACAACATCACGGCCGAAATGACGTACTCCTCCAAGGAAATGGTGGACTACCTCATCAAGGGCGTCTCTGGTGAGTTCGGGCGCAGCCGCTTTACCCGTGAGTTCAATACCGCTGCACAGAACGCGGCCAAGATCTGACCTGACGGCATCCCCTTTCACGAGGAGCACGACCTATGGGAATGCAGCTCTCCTCCGAGGGCGTCAAGTCTGAGCCGAACATGGTGCCGATGATCGACATCATGCTCGTGCTCCTGATCATCTTCATGATTGTGATCCCGGCGCTGCTGGCCGGGCACAACGCGATCCCGCCGGAAGGACAGAACATCAAGCCACACCCGAATGAGGACGACGACGTCGTGTTCGGAATCGACGCCGACGGCAAGTTCTACCTCGACAAGAAGCCCTTGTCGGACCAGGAGATCGGGGCGGCGATCCGCGCCATCTATGATGTGCGGACGACCGACAAGATCATGTTCATCAAGGCGGACAAGGGCATCAAGTACGACCGCGTGATGGAAGCAATGGAAATTGCCTCCAACCAGGGTGTGCGCGTGGCCGCCTTGATTACCGACCAGATCAAGGGATCGCAGTCCTTGATCGAGAGTGATAACGCAGGCGCCGACCTTGGGATCGGCGGTGAGAAGAAGGGAGGGACTCCGTAAATGGGAATGAGCGTTGGCGGTAGTAAGGGATTCAACTCGGAACCGAACATGGTGCCGATGATCGATATCCTGCTCGTGCTGCTCATCATTTTCATGATGATCATTCCGATGGGCCGAAAGGCCTTCGATGTGCAGCTCCCGGATCCCACGGCGGAGAAGCCACCGCCGAACCAGAAGGTGAACCAGATCGTGCTCGAGGTGCTCCCCGGCGAGACGTACTTGATCAACAAGGCGCCCGTAGCCAAGAGCGAACTGTACAAGGAAATGAAGAAGATTTACGATCCGCGCCCCGAGAAGATCCTGTTTGTACGCGGCGATCCCAACGTCGTGTATCAGGACGTGATCTACGGGATCGACCAGGCTCGTGGTGCTGGCGTCAAGGTCATCGGAGCGACCCCGCGGGCTCCCGCAGGTGCAAATCCGTAGCGAATGAACGTGGGATGATACGCCCGGCGAACCCTTTTCGGTTCGCCGGGCGTATCATTTAACGCAATGACACTCGCGCATCGTGCTCCACTGCCCCGAAAGCCGTACCGACCTCCCATTGGCATCCCCACGCCAAAGGAGAGCCGGGCCGGCAGCATCATTGCATCCGTCATTCTGCATGCCCTCATCGTTTTCCTGATCATCGGGCCCTTTATTGCCCATGACATCGTGGTGGCACAGAATGAAGGTGCCGGCGGCCCCGGTCCGCAGGGTGGTGGCGGGGGCGGGAACCGCGGTGGCGGTCAGGCGCTGCGCGAGCGCGCCCAGTACATCGAGATCGCTCCGCCGCCGCCCCCAGTCACAAAATCCACACAGCCGCAGCTGGTCACGCCGCCGGTGGTCAGGCCGCCGGAACCGCCGGTACCCCAGCCACCGATACAAGACCCTGTGCCGGTGAGCGCTCCGGCCGAAGTAGTGACTGCGGCGGTGACTGGCACCGGCGGAACGGGCTCGGACGGCAGCGCGGGAACGGGCCCCGGATCGGGCGGGGGTGTTGGCTCAGGCGTGGGGACCGGGCGAGGCTCAGGAAACGGGGCGGGAACGGGGGGCGGGACCGGGCGCATCTACCCGCCACAGGTGACGCACCTGGCGCTGTTGCCCATGCCTGTGCCGTCCAAGGTGAAGCCCTACACGCTCATCGCCACGTTCGAGGTAGACGAGACGGGGAAGGGAAGGTTGTTGCACTTCAACGAGTCCAAGGACTCGAACTACAACAAGAAGATCCGGGCCATGCTGGAAGAGATCCGCTTCCGCCCCGCCGTTCGCGCCGACGGCACGGCCGTCCGCGACACGGCCCAAGTCATCGCCGAGGCGCGCCTCTAGCCCACGGTGCGGACGGGCGCGCCCGCCAGATGACGGGCGACCCTACCCCCCGTGATGCGGGGCTGGTAACTTTCGCAGATTGTACGCAAACCGTGGCGCCATAACGAGATGGCGTTGCGTTGCCTGCCATCTGATTTCTCCCACCAAATGCCACTTTCGACGCTGTTGACGATCGTTCTGGGTGTGAGCGCCGGCGCGCTTGTTTTCGCCATCGCGCTCTCCCGTTGGGTGCTCAGCCGAAGCACCGGTACCCCCGAAATGCGGGTGATTTCCGACGCGATTCAGGAAGGCGCGGAGGCGTACCTTCGCCGCCAGAATCGAACCATATCGGTGCTGGCCGTGCTTGTCGCGGTGGCCCTGGCCGTTGGCTATGGCATCCTGCGCCAGTCGATGCCTGGCGACCCGGTCGCCGACCGTACCATGCTGGCGTTCTACGTGACGCTCTCGTTCCTGCTGGGCGCGCTGTCCTCCGGCATCGCCGGGTACATGGGCATGTGGGTGTCGATCCGCGCCAACATCCGCGTGGCTGCGGCTGCAACGACTTCGCTCAACGCCGCGCTCCAGACCGCGCTACGTGGAGGCGCGGTAAGCGGTCTCTTCACCGTCGCGATGTCGCTGCTCGGCGTCGGTGGACTCTTCGCCGTTCTCTCGATGTTCGCGCCGGAAGGCGTCGATGCGAATGCGTGGGTCCAGAAGATTCCGTTTGTGATCGTCGGTTACGGGTTCGGCGCGAGCTTCGTCGCGCTCTTCGCGCAGCTGGGCGGCGGCATCTACACCAAGGCTGCTGACGTCGGCGCCGACCTCGTCGGCAAGGTGGAAGCGGGCATCCCCGAAGACGATCCGCGCAATCCGGCCGTGATCGCGGACCTCGTTGGCGACAACGTCGGCGACTGCGCCGGCCGTGGCGCGGACCTCTTTGAATCCATTGCGGCCGAGAATATCGGCGCGATGATCCTGGGCGTGTTCCTGTTCCAGTCGTTCGGCGTGGCCGGCATCCTTTTCCCGCTTGTGATTGGTGCAGCGGGCATGGTGGCGTCCATCGTTGGCATCATGTCGGTGAAGGCACGCGACGACGAAGACCCGATGAATGCACTGAATCGTGGGTTCTACCTCACGACTGCCCTCGTCGTCGTCGCAATCTTCTTCACCTGCAAGTGGCTGCTCGTAGCGCCCGATGCACCGAACGCGTGGAAGTACTTCTTTGCCTGCGCGATGATCGGCGTGGCGACATCGGTCGCGTTCGTGTTCATCACCCAGTACTACACGGAATACCGGTATCGCCCCGTGAAGTCCATAGCCGACGCCTCGCTCACCGGCCCGGCGACGAACATCATCATGGGCCTCTCGGTCGGCATGGAGTCCACCGTGCTGCCCGTGATCACCATCGGCATCGCGCTCGTCTCGAGCTTCCTGCTCGGCCGTGCGAGCGGCGTGATGATTGACGGTGAGGCCGCTGGTGGCCTCTTTGGCACGGCCGTGGCCACGATGGGCATGCTGGGTTCGGCTGGCTACATCCTCGCGATGGACGTGTTTGGACCCATCACGGACAACGCCGGCGGCATCGCCGAAATGTCCAAGCAGCCAGCGTCGGTGCGCGACAAGACCGACCGCCTCGACTCGGTGGGCAATACCACCAAGGCGCTCACCAAGGGCTACGCCATTGGCTCGGCGGCACTCGCGGCCTTCCTGCTCTTTTCGGCGTACCTCGACGAGGTGCGCAACTACACGAGCGAAGCGCTGCACGTGGACCTCTCCAAGCCACCGGTGTTCGTCGCGGGCCTCCTGGGCGCGATGCTCGTGTTCTGGTTCAGCTCGCTCGCGCTCCGTGCGGTGAGCCGAGCCGCCCAGAGCGTGATTGAAGAAGTGCGTCGGCAGTTCAAGGCCAAGCCGGGCATCATGGCCGGCACGGACAAGCCCGACTACGGCGCGTGCGTGGACATCGTGACCAAGGGTGCGCTGCGCGCGATGGTGCTGCCGGGAGCGCTGGTCGTGATCTTCCCGATCGTTGTCGGTGTGGTCTTCAAGTATGTCGGCGCGCCGGGTGAACGACTGGGCGCCGAGGCGGTCGCCGGGTTCCTGATGGTGGCCACGATTGTCGGTATCCTGATGGCCGGCTTCCTGAACAACGGCGGCGGCGCCTGGGACAACGCCAAGAAGTTCATCGAAACCGGCGTACATGGAGGCAAGAAGTCCGACGCGCACAAGGCGGCGGTAGTTGGTGACACCGTCGGCGATCCATTCAAGGACACCGCCGGCCCGTCGCTGCACGTGCTCATCAAGCTCCTCTCGACGATCACGCTGGTGCTGGCCCCGCTCTTCATCTAGCAGCACCATGGCCTCCCCCTTCGCCCGCAAGCCGATCGCAGCGCTCGTGCCTGAGGGTGAGGGGGATGGCAAGGGCCTTCGCCGTACCCTCGGCGTCACGGATCTCGTAGCACTTTCTATCGGCGCCGTCATCGGCGCCGGTATTTTTTCCTCCATCGGCACGGCGGCGGCCGGCCAGATGGCGCCCGATGGCGTCACCGTCATTCGCTATGGCGCTGGCCCGGCGCTTGTGCTCTCATTCGTGCTCCTCGGCGCCATCTGCGCGCTGGCGGCACTCTGTTATTCAGAGTTGACTGCGATGATTCCGCAGGCGGGAAGCGCCTACGCCTATTCGTACGCCACGATGGGCGAGTTGGTCGCCTGGATCATTGGCTGGGATCTGATTCTTGAGTACGCGGTTGGCAACGTTGCCGTCGCGATCGGCTGGAGCGGCTACTTCGTCTCTCTGCTCTCGGGCTTCGGGATCAACCTCCCGGAGTATCTGACGCACGGGTACCGTGAGGTCCTGTTGGCCGCGCCGGATTCGCCGATCAAGCACCTGATGACCGACGCACCACACATTGCCGGGATCCCGGTGCTGCTCAATGTGCCGGCCTTCCTGATCGTGGCAGCCATTACGTGGCTGCTCGTGATTGGCGTGAAGGAGAGCAATAACGTCAATAAGGCGATGGTTGTGGTGAAGCTGATCGTGCTCGCCGTGTTCGTGATCATCGGCGTGCAGCACATTGACACCGCGAACTACACGCCGTTCGCGCCGAACGGATTCCGCGGCATCCATCAGGGCGCAGCGATTGTCTTTTTTGCGTACATCGGGTTTGACGCGATCTCGACGGCGGCTGAGGAGACGAAGGATCCGCAGCGCACCATGCCGCGCGGCATCATGCTCGGCCTGCTCATTTGCACGGTGATCTACGTTCTGGTCGGCGCAGTGGCGACCGGCCTGGTGCCGTATACGCAGCTGCTCGCCAATGACCCGCTGTCGGCCGCGTTCAATCAGGCCGGATTGCAGACGTTCAGCTGGTTCATCGCATTGGGCGCCGTCGTGTCCACGAGCGCGGTGCTCCTGGTCTTCCAGTATGGGCAAGCGCGCATCCTGATGGCCATCTCACGCGACGGGATGCTCCCGGCCTGGATGGCGAAGATCCACCCCAGATATCGCACACCCCACATCACGTCCATCTTGATCGGCACCGTCGTGGCCACCTGGGCGCTCATCGGCGACGCCGGCGAGACGTACGACCTCACGAACATCGGCACGCTCTTCGCGTTCGCACTCGTGGCCGTGGGTGTGCTGGTGTTGCGCAAGATCGAGCCCAACCGTCCGCGGCCTTTCCGCATCAAGTTCGTCTGGCCGGTGGCACTGCTGACGGCCGGGGCCTGCGTGTTTGTGATGATGGGTCTGCCGCTCGAGGCCTGGAAGCGGTTCGGTATCTGGCTCGCCATCGGGTTGGTGGTCTATTTCGTCTATGGTCGCAAACGTTCCAAGCTGAACGCCGCGTAGTACTCCGGAAACTCACCGTCCACTCGGTACCCTCATGACCGTAGAGACAGACGTCAGCGCCAAGAAGAAGGTCTCGGCCACCCAGTGGATCATGATCTCGATGATTGTGGGCATCGCGGCCGGGTACCTGTTCCCGGCCGCCGAGTATCCCGGCTTCATCGCATTCGCGAAGACACTGTCAAACGTATTCCTGCGAATGATCAAGTCGCTCATCGTGCCGCTGCTCTTCAGCACGCTGGTGGTCGGCATTGCCGGTCACGGTGACGACATGAAGAAGGTCGGGCGCCTGGCGTTCCGTTCGATCGTGTACTTCGAGGTCGTGACGACGCTGGCACTCTTTATCGGCCTTGCCGCGGTCAACCTGGTGAAGCCGGGGTCGGGCATTTCGCTCACGGGCGCTGACGCGGCGGCGGCGAGCCAGTTCGCGCAGACGAAGATCACGTTTGCGGGTGTAATTGAGCATTCGATTCCGCCCGCCTGCGCCGCGAAGACGGAGGCGATCGCAAGATAGAGCGTCGAGCCATCGAGGTTGAACGAGTATCCCGTCGGCAGCACGAACGCGATGATCCGCTTGGGAATGCCGAATTTTTCCAGGTTCTGCA
>JARIET010000083.1 GCA_031127185.1 Gemmatimonadota bacterium
GTGCGGGGACGTGAGGGGACGTTGGGGGACTGGCCACTACACCGCGTATCGGGTTGGGTCAGTTATCCCGGCTTCTGAAAAGCCCGCGCGGCGCAGCTGGCACGAATCGCAACGGCCGCAAGCGCCGCCGTCAGGCGATGGATCGTAGCAGCTGGTCGTGTCGCCGTAGTCAACGCCTAGCGACGCACCGAGCGCCACGATCTCGCGCTTGTGCAGCTTCATCAATGGTGCGTGGATGGTGAAGCGCGCGCCACCCTCCGCTCCTGCGCGGGTTGCGCGGTTGGCGAGCGCCTCGAACGCCTCGATGAACTCGGGGCGGCAGTCGGGGTAGCCGCTGTAGTCGAGCGCATTCACACCGATGAAGATGTCCGTGGCGCCGAGCACCTCGGCCCAGGCGAGAGCGAACGAGAGAAAGATGGTGTTGCGCGCCGGTACATACGTCACCGGCACACCGCTCGACATCGCTTCGGTCGCCCGGTCCTTCGGAACGGGCACAGTCGCATCGGTGAGTGCCGACCCGCCAAACATCGCGAGGTCGATCGTCGCGACGGCGTGTCGGGCCACCTTCGCTTTGGCGGCGACGGCGCGGGCTCGCTCGACTTCGTGGGCATGCCGCTGCCCATAGCTGAAGGTGAGCGCGTTCACGCTCCACCCGTCGCGTTTGGCGACCGCCAATACCGTCGTCGAGTCGAGGCCTCCGCTGAGCAACACAACGGCTGGTCGGCCGTGCGCGGACGACATCAGGACTCTGTTCGCAGCTCGGCGACGATCTCCGTGAGCCGGCCCGCGTTCTGCAGCAGCGCCGAGGACGCCGCGCTCATCTCCTGGCAGGCCGCGCTCTGCTGTTCAGTTGAAGCGCTGACTTGTTCGGCCGCGGCGGCGTGTCCCTCGGCCGTCCGTGCCGCTTGCGACACGAGGGCCGAGGCCGAGTCAACCATCGTCGCGTTCTCCGACGCCGCATTGGTCACCGCGGCCGCGGCAGAGCGTGTGCGCTCCGCCGCTTTGGTGATCGTGGTCAGTGCCGTGTCAATGCTCGTGGTGATTTGCTCGATCTCGTTGACGTGGGCGCTGCCCGCCCGCATCGCCTCGGTAGTGCTCGCCACGCGGGCGCTGACATGGGTCGTGAGCTGCACCACGTCGTCGGCGGCCTGTCGCGCCTGTTCAGCGAGCTTGCGAACTTCGTCGGCGACGACGGCGAATCCGCGCCCGGCCGAGCCGGCGCGCGCCGCTTCGATCGCCGCGTTCAAGGCCAACAGATTGGTCTGTTCTGCGATGCGGCTTACCACGGTCACAAAACGGTTGATGCTTTCGACCGTCGAGTTGAGTTCATTAACCTCGCCCGCCGCGCGATTCACGGAGCCCCGGATGTCGGCCAGCAACGTCACGCCGCGCGACACTTCCTCGCGCTTGGCCTGCGCCGATCGCTCGATCTCCTCTGCGAGCGCACGCACTTCGGCAGCGCCCGTGCGCATGCCTCCCGCGCGCACCCGCATGCGGGCCAGCGACTCATCCACATCCTGCAGCGCGGCGACCTGCTTTTCCGCGCCGTCCGTGACATCGCCCATGGCGTTCGCCGTCTGGCCGGCCGCGACGGAGATTTGTTCGGCAGCCGAGGACAACTGATTCGCCGATTCAGAAACTGCGCCGGAGGTCTCCCGCGCGACGATCGCAACGCGGCTCAGTGAGTCGGCCGTGGTGTTCATGGCGTCGGCCAGGTCCCGGAACTCTCCGGGCATCTCTTCTGTGGTGCGCGAGGCGAGGTTTCCATCCGCCAGCGCCCGGGCATGAGCAACAAGTTGGCCAAGCGGCCGGCCGATGGATCGCATCGTGCTCACCACAATCACGCCGCCCAGGACGATGGCGACGAAGATCACGCCGATGACGATGTTAGCGCGTTGATCCGTGTGCTCACGCAGCGTGCGGGAAGTTGACTCCATCTGGATCGCGCGCGATCCGCTGAACGCCTGGATGTCGTCAAGGAGGTTCGCCTCCGCCGCACCCGCCGTGTCCACGTACGCAGCCGCCGCCACATCGCGGCGCAGGTCCGCCAGCCGGTGTGCTTCGGTGAGCGTGGTGTCCACTGCGCCGATGCCGCGGCCAATCGCAACGAGAAGCTTGATATTATCGGCCGTCATCCCGTCGGCCTTGGTGAGCTCCTGCTGTGCAGTCAGGGCGTTTTCGATGTTGCGTCGGAACGCCTGACGCGTGGCGGGGGCGCGGTCATTCAGGTAACGGGACCCGGCGGCCAGGCCCTGGGCTACGCTCGACGAGAGTCGGGCAGTGAGCTGGGCCTCGCGTCGCGACGCGCCAAGCGTGGTGCCGATCTGGTCTGCGACCGACTGCAACGATGCCCGGCCGGTAATGCCCGCCAGGAGCAGGAGCAGGATCATCGCGGAGAACCCCGCGAGCATCCGGCCCCGAATCGAACTCATCGCGTCGCGTATCGCCACGCGGGAAAGGTGCACCCTGAACAGTTCAGAGTCGAGAGTTAAGGGTTGAGAGTTTGGTTGCGAGTTGCGGGTTGCGAGTTGAGAGTTGCCAGTGCTATTGGTGATCGCGGGGTGCCGGCTGCTGCTGTGTGAGGCAGTGCAGCGTACCAAGGCCCCACACGAGGTCCACGGCGTGGATACCGACGACCTGCCGGCGGGGGAAGACGCGCGAGAGCGTGGCGAGCGCCTCCCGGTCTGCGGGGTCGTTGAACGTCGGCACGAGGACGACACCGTTGGCGACGTAGAAGTTCGCGTAGCTGGCCGGGAGGCGTTGTCCACGCATGGTGACCGCACGCGGGTAGGGTAGCGGAACAACGGTGAGCGGGCGCCCCCTGGCATCCCGGGCCCGCCGGAGGCGCTTGAGATTGTCGAGCGAACGTCGATGGTTTGCATCGCGCGGGTCGCGCTCGTGTGCCAGCAGCACCACGCCGGGGGCCGCAAAGCGCGCAACATCGTCCACGTGGCCGTGCGTGTCGTCGCCCACGCATCCCTCACCGAGCCAAACAGTGTGACGGATTCCGAGTTCGGTGGCAAAGAGGCGCTCGTAGTCGGCGCGACGCATGCCGGGATTCCGGACCTGCACACGGGAAAGCAGCCACTCTTCGGTGGCGAGGAGAGTTCCGCGTCCGTCCGTCTCAATGCCTCCACCTTCGAGCACCGCGTGGTCGCCAGTGTCTGGGCGGAGTGCGATGCGCGTGGGCGTCTTCGTCGCCCGGGCGACGCACTCCGGCACCTTCGTATCGCGCGCGAAGTCGGGGTACTTCGCCCAGGCGTTGAATCCCCAGTGGACCCACTCGAGCTTGCCGGCGCGCGTGAGCACGCCCGTGGGCGCCGAGTCGCGGAGCCAGGCCCTGTCGGTGGGGCAGAGGTGGAGGCGCACGTTCCTGGTCACGCCGTGTGCAGTCAGTGCGCTTCTGGCTGCGCTGCGCAGGGCTGCTGAGTGACAGAGAATCTCGACGCGCTCGTGGGCGCTTAGGGCGCGCACGATTTCGGCATATACCCAGGGGATTGTCGCGAGTTTGTCGGGCCAGTCGGCCGCGTTGTGGGGCCAGCTGATCCAGGTGGCCGAATGGGGTTCCCACTCAGCGGGCCAGCGGACGCCAGAGGCGGCACCTGCGGGCTTACGGCTCACGGGAGTCGGTTGACGGTTGACGGCGGCATGCAGGCGGTGATGGGCGACTCAGTTTCCGATCCAGCGATTCAGGATCGGGCCATACGCGTCAATGCGCCGGTCGCGCAGAAACGGCCAGTTCCGGCGCGCGCCTTCCACCAGGTCGAGGTTGCAGGTGGCGATGAGTGTTTCGGTGCCGGAGCCGGCATCAGCGATCAGTCGGCCGTATGGATCGGCGATGAACGACGCGCCGAAAAACTCGAGCCCATCCGTGCCGGGTTCGGGTTCAAATCCCACCCGGTTTACGGCTGCCACGAACACCCCATTCGCAATGGCGTGCGCGCGCTGGGCCGTGCGCCACCCATCCACCTGCGCGGCGCCCCACTCACTCTTTTCCGCCGGATGCCAGCCGATCGCCGTGGGATAGAAAATGATGTCTGCGCCCAGCAGTGCCGTGATGCGTGCTGCTTCGGGATACCACTGATCCCAACAGATGAGCACGCCAATCGTGCCGAACCGCGTCTTCCAGACCTTGAACCCGTTCGCGGTGCCTTCGCCTTCAGTCACCGCGTCGCCGGGCGCGAAATAATACTTCTCTTCGTAGAGCGGGTCGTGGGGAATGTGCATCTTCCGGTAGACACCGAGCGCGCTGCCGTCCGCGTCGATGACCACAGCGGAATTTCGGTAGACGCCGGGCCCCTGCCGCTCGTAAATCGGTACCACGAGCACGATTTCCAGTTCCGCTGCCAGCGCGCAGAGCGTTTCCGTTGTCGGTCCAGGGATCGATTCCGCGAAATTGAAGTATTCCTGCTTCAGCGCCTTGCAGAAGTACGGCGCGTTGAAGAGTTCCTTCAGGCAGACCACCTGTGCCCCGCGCGACGCCGCGTCGCGCACGCGGTCAATCGTGGCCATGAGCGTGGCGGCCTGATCGGCGGCGACGCCGTCCTGAATCAGCGCCACGGAGATGGAAGGCCGGGTCATTCGGGGGAAGTTAAGCGTCACGGGCGGCCGACGCCTACGCCGACCGCCCGTGGGCGTACTGGTGGGGGACCGAGGTCTACTTCGCTGCGGCTGCCCTGCTGACGGCGGCCGCCAGCTCGTCGTACGAGTCCTGCACGAGTTCGCGGAAAGGCCGCATCACGTGGGCAATCTTGCCGTCCTTGCCCACCACAAAGAGCACACGCTGGTAAAACGGCAGGTTGTTGCCACGGGGTTGGCCGAGCGAGTTGTAGAGCGGGCCCAGGGTACGACCTGAGTCACTGACGAACGTGACCGGATAGCCCGCCTCCTTCGCCCATGTTCCCGTGAAGGTGTCGACATCAATGGAGATGGCAAGCACAGAGACCCCATTGCCACCGTTGAACAGCTGCGCGTACTGATCACGGTACGCGTTCATTTGAGCCGTTCAGCCACCGGTGCGCGCTTTCGGAAAGAAAGCGAGCACCACTACCTGACCCTTGAGGTCGGAGAGGCGTACGGGTTTGGCGAGCTTTCCATCCTTGTTGCTCGCGGGGAGGGAAAAGTCCGGCGCAACATCGCCGACTCGTGGTGCGAGGTCTTGCGCAGGGGCGGCGGCCTGGGCCCCAACTGATGGGGCCAGGGCGAACACCGACGCGAGCGCCAACGTCTTCAAATGACTCATGCGAGGCATCCTCCTCAGGAAGCCGGGATACCCCAACTTTGCATCCGCACGGTCGAAGCGCAACTTTCGGTCAGGCGAACCTACCTCAGCGGGAGCCAGGGCATGGACGGGACGGAGCTCGATGAAGTGTTGGCCAAGCTCGCGAAGGATGTCGAGACCGCTGTGCACGCGCTGTATCGCGGTGATGTGCGGCAGGGCACGATGCGCGGGCGGAGCGGGGCAGCGCTACGCGAAGCCCAGGCGGCGATGAAGGCCGCCGTAGCGCGTGCGGGAGTCTCGTTGGGCACACCGGCCGCCGGGAGCGCCGCCGTGCCGCCACGCCCGTCCGCAACGGCGCCGGTGGTGGCGGGCGCTTCGGTCGGTTGGTCGAAGGAAGAAGGCGAGGCGGTGACGAAGTGCATTACCGCGTGGCTGCCCATGGGGAACCCCCGCGACGCCGCACCGGACAGCAAGTGCATTGCCGCAGCGAGCATGCTGGCACCGACCTGGGCCCAGCGGGAGCGCGCGCGCGAAGCGGTGAAGCGTCTCTCGTCGCCAGCCTGAGCCGGCGACCCGGACGTTGACTTCCGACCCGCGCGCGTCCCGCGACGACCAGACCACTCCGGTCGGGGCACGCACGAGCTGCCCCCAGTGCGGCGTGCAGCTGGACTCCATGACCACCACCTGCGGCGCATGTGGTGCGGTAATCACTGGTGGCGCCATGGATGCCGAGCGGATGGAGCGCGTGCGCATCCGGCTGCAGCAGGGGATTGGCGACGGCTACCAGCTCGGCGACATGCTCGGGCGCGGTGGGATGGGAATCGTCTTCCAGGCGCGGGAGCTCTCGCTCGACCGCGATGTGGCATTGAAAGTCCTCGCGTTTGACCCGCTGCTCAATCCCGACGCCTACGCCCGTTTTGAGCGCGAGGCCAAGCTGGCCGCGCGGCTCGACCACCCGAACATCGTGCCCATCTTTGCCGTGGGGCAGGGAAACGGGATCGCCTTCTATACCATGCGCATGGTGCGGGGCGGGAGCGTCGAGGCGCTGGTTTCGGGCGGGCAGGCGCTGACCATGTCGCGCGCGATCGCCATCCTCGACGATGTCGCAAAAGCGCTCGACTACGCGCACGCGCACGGTGTGGTGCATCGCGACATCAAACCCGCAAACGTATTGCTCAGTGACTCCGGGCATGCGATGGTGGCGGATTTCGGGATTGCGCGCGCATTCGGTGGGACTGCGGGCGGCACGTCGACCGCCACCGGGACAGGTGTCGTCGGGTCGCCAGCGTACATGAGCCCGGAGCAGTGGCGAGGCGAGAAGGTGGATGGTCGCGCCGATCAGTACGCGCTGGGCGTGTTGGCGTTTGAGCTGCTCACGGGGTCGCGCCCGTTCAAGGGCGACTCGATGCAGGAGCTGCTCCGCATGCACCTGCAGGACGACGCGCCCGACATCATTTCCGTGCGGCACGACTTGCCGTCGCGCCTCACCGACCCGATTCGCCGCGCGCTCTCAAAGGATCCGAATGACCGATACGCGAGCGCCGCCGAGTTCGTGGCAGCGCTGAATGGTGCGACCGTCGCCCCGGCACGACTGGCGTCGGCGTCGACGGTTGCCGCATCGGCGCCCACGGTTCGCACACCAATGCCTCCACCGCCCGTGCGGGCGCGCGCGCCGGGGTCGGCGACTGCATCCCAAACCATAGCAGCGCCGGCTGGCGCTGGCGGGTCGCGACGTGTCACGACAGCCCCGGGTGTTCGCGAGACGGATGACGCGCCGGCGAAGCGTTCCCTCGTGCCATGGCTCGTGCTGCTGGTCATCGCCGGCGCTGGCGCCGGCGTGATCTGGAAGCTCGCCCCGCCCCGCGTTGAAGCGCCGCCGGCGGTGCAGGCGCCGCCAGCGAGCGCGCCGGCCGACACGGTGACCGATATGGAGCGTCGCCTGCAGAGCCAGATAGAGGAGACGCGCCGCATTGCCCTCGCGGCCGAACGCCGCGCAGACTCTCTTGCCGAGCTGAACAGGTCTCTCGGAGCCGGCACTGCTGCGGCCGGCAACCCGCGTCCGGCGCCCGCGGCCGAGCCGCCCCACGCGCACCTCTACGTGTTCGCGCAGGGCGGCGCCGCGCAGGTGGTGCTCGATGGCCAGGTACGGGGCGACAATGCACCGGCCGTCTACCAGGTGGCACCCGGGCGCCATCGCGTCTCTGTGCGCGGGGCGCAGGAGTTCGTTCCTGCCGAAACAACCGTGGTGCTGGCGGTCAATGACACACAGTCGGTGATCTTTCGGACGCGCCGCGTGGCGGCCGCTGACGGCGTTCGCGGCGGTATGACGCCGACGAACGTGCCAGGTGTGTCAGCGTTGCCGCCGAGCGCCATCATCACGGAGAACGCGCCCCCAGATGCTGCTGCGCTCATCGTCAAGAACCCTTCAACCGGCCAAGCGACGGTGAACTGGCCCGCCGTGATACGCAGGCTCGGATTTGACCCGCGCAGTGTTGACCAGCGCAGCCTCAGTCCCACGCAGCGCGCCGGGTTGCGCAGATTTCAGCAGATGATGGACTCCCTGCGCCGGGCCGGCACCCAGATACCCGGACGGAAGCCACAACGATGACTGGCGATTCGACCGTACACTTTGCGCGCCGGTGCCGGCATTGTGGCTCGGAGCTTCCCGGGACCTCCTCGTTCTGCTCCAAGTGCGGGGCCACCGCGGAGCCAATGGCTCCAACCGGCGATCCGCTGCGCGATAAGCTGCGCGAGTTGTTTGGCGGGGAGATCGACATCGAGCGGGAGCTCGGTCGCGGTGGCATGGCCGTGGTGTACGCCGGTTTCGACACGCAGCTGCAGCGCCGCGTGGCGGTGAAAGTCCTGCTCCCGGAAATCGCCAACGACCGCTCCATGGCCGACCGCTTCCTGCGGGAGGCGCGCACGGTCGCAGCGCTGCAACATCCGCATGTTGTCACCGTGTACTCCGTCCGATCTCGTGACGGCGTCGATGCGATCGTGATGCAGTTCGTTGAAGGCCGCAGCCTGGACGCCGTGTTGCGCGACGGGCGCGCGTTGCCAGTGCCGGTCGCGGGGATGCTGTTGGCGCAGGCCGCCGCGGGCCTGCAGCATGCTCACGACCGGGGTGTGATCCATCGCGACGTGAAGCCGGCCAACGTGCTGATCGACGCGGACGGTCGCGCGATCGTGTCTGATTTCGGCATCGCCCGGCGTGATCACGGCCCTCGCACCACGGAGACGGGGCTCGTGGTTGGGACCTGGGCCTACATGAGTCCGGAGCAGCGGACGGCCGATGCGCTGACTCCGGCGACGGACCAGTACGCACTCGGTGTCATGGCGTTTGAGTTGTTGACCGGCCAGCTGCCCTACACCGGATCGCCCGGAGAAATGCTCCGGGCGCACATGCACGATCCGCCCCCGTCGGTGCGTACGCTGAGGCCGGAGGTCTCGCCGGCTGTCGATGCCCTGGTGCAGCGGATGATGGCAAAGCTGCCCGGAGATCGGCTGTCATCGTTGCGCGACGCCGAGCGCGTCTTTCAGTCGCTCGTAGCGAGTGAAGGGAAAACGACCATGCAGCTCGCGGCATTTTCGCGAGGCAGGTTGAGCGAAGGGTCAACGGTGGTCGCCGCGATTCCCCGCGCTGGCATAGATGATCCTCGGTCGGCACCGACCGCCCGGGCCAGCGCGCCGACGATGCCGGTGGCCCCAGGCACCCTTCGTGCGGCACCGCCTGGCGTGCCCGGCGTCTCCGCGCCGGAACCCGCATCGCGTAAATGGTCTGCCATCGGTGGTGCGGTGGCCGGGCTGGCCGTGCTGGTGGTTGCCTATGTGCTCGTGCAGGGCCGGACGCCGGATGGGGTTTCGTCGTCACGTGCGCCCACGACCCCGCCGCAGTCCGAATTGCCGGCGGCCCAGCCAGTGGTTGGCGGCCAAGCCTCGACCGTGGCGGGGGCGCCCAGTTCCCAGGCGCCCGCGCCACGTGCGGCTGCGCCACCGCAGCAGCCCGGCAGTTCGCCGACGGATGTGCGCATCGGTGGCGCCGGCAGCGTGATTGGGACCGTTCCGCTCGCGTCGCCGAGTGGCGCAGAACGTTCACCGGCTGCGACGGCACGCGCGGCTGACTCATCGGCTCGGACGCAGCCACCCGAAGCGGCGCCGGATCGGCCGGTGGTGGCGCCGACCCGCACGGAGCCCGCGGTGCCATCCGCGCCGGCGATGCCCGCCGCCGCGCTGGCCGATGCCCGCCGGATTGGCCGGGAATTCGTGACACTGCTCAACCAGCGCCGGCACCGCGAGGTCGCACAGATCCCCATGGCGGGCGGTGATGCCGCGGCACGGGCTGAGCTGATTCGCCTCACCGAGTCCGCCGCGGATTTTGGTGCCGGCTTTGACCGCGTGTGTTCCGCGCCGGACCGCTGGTCACTCGGGTTCGAGACGGAGTGCATTCTCGATTTGACGTGGCGCGGTGGGCAAAAGCTGATACGGGTTCGGCTTTTCGCGACTCCGGTGGAGTCGGGATGGAAGCTCGCAGGCGTGGCGGTGGATCCCGGCGGGTGAGGCGCGGTGTGCGTT
>JARIET010000084.1 GCA_031127185.1 Gemmatimonadota bacterium
GTGAAGAAACTCTTCAGCTTCTGCTCGACGATGGTGTGTAATGCGATCCGAACCGCTTCGAGAAAGGCCATAGGCGGCATACGGGCGGTGTGGGGGCAGGGTTTCGGCGAGCGGGGGACTGCGGGACGTGGGAGGACGTGGGAGGACGTGCCACACAAAATGAAAAACGGAGTGCCGTATCCAACCGACACTCCGCGTCGCTGACCCTTCTCAAGTTCCGAGGGTTGTTGCCCGTCCCCCCAGGTCCCCCTGCGTCCCCCTGCGTCCTGCAGTGCCCCGTAGTTGGTTACTCGTGCCGAAGTGCCGCCACCGGATCGAGTTTCGCCGCCCGCATCGCCGGTAGCATGCCGAACGCGATCCCGGTCAACGCGCTCACCCCGAGTGCTGCCACGACGGCCAGCGGAGGGACCGACGCCGCGATGGGGGTTGCCGCCTTCACGACGAGCGCCACGAGCCAGCCGAGCACCAGACCAATCATTGCGCCGGTGGCCGTCAATGTCACCGCTTCAACGAGGAACTGCCAGAGAATGGTGAGGCGGGTGGCCCCAAGTGCCTTGCGCACGCCAATCTCGCGGGTGCGCTCGGTGACAGAGATCATCATGATCGCCACGACGCCAACGCCGCCGACCATGAGCCCAACCGACGAGAGCGCAATCATCACGAGGAAGAACATGCCGAACACCTTGTCATAGACTTCGAACAGGCGCTCCTGTGTGATGATGGCAAAATTCGACTCGCGGGCCGGTTTGAGGCCTCGATACGCACGCAAAGCGGCCGTGACCTCGTCCTGGGCCAGGTCGGGCCTGACACCATCAGCCGGCTTCACGACCACGCCCATCCATTGCACGCGCGCGCCCAGATGACGCGACAGCGAGGTCAGCGGCATGATGAACTCGGGACGTGCGGGGCCCTGCAGGAAGCTTGCTTCGTCCTTGTACACACCGACCACCAGAAATGGCCCACCGCGATTGGCCTGCAGCAAGATCTCTTTTCCCAGCGCGCTGCCGTCAGTGAACAGTCGCTCCTGTGCCGTCGTGTTGATCACCACGACACGCGTGGCGTTCCGAAACTCCTGTTCGGTGAACGAACGCCCGTCGACCATGGTGGGCGGGTTGATCCGCACCCAGTTCGACGTGAAGCCGGTGTAATTGACATTGCTGAGGTACCGATCGCGGTACTTGGCGGAACCGCCCCACCCTTGACGCGCCCCGACTTCGGCGAGCGAGGGAATTTCCCTCAGCATGTCGACTTCAGCGAAGGTGATGGGCGGGTTCGAGCGCCATCGGCACGAGTCGCCCGAGTCGCCGCAATTCTCGAACACGATCGGGAACCGTTGCACGAAGAACGATGTTGGCCCTGCGGACTCGAAGTCTGCCGCCACGCTCTGGTTGATCCCGTGAATCGCGGCCGAAATGACCACCACCACGAAGACGCCAACCGCCACACCGAGAATGGTCAAGCCCGCGCGGACCTTGTTGGCCTTCATGGCATCGTACGCGATGCCAATGCCCTCGAGCGACATCTTGACCTGGTCGACGAATCGCATGGTTATTCCTGCCGCAGCGCAACGACGGGGTCGAGCAGCGACGCGCGGCTCGCGGGATACACACCCGACAGGATCCCGACGCCGGCCCCGATGAGCACGCCAACCCCGATGGACCAGGGCGCGACATACGTGGGCATGGGTGACACTTCGCGAATCAACAGGGCGAGTCCCGCGCCGGCGGCGATGCCGAGAGCAGCGCCGAATGTGCTCAGGGTCGATGCCTCGATCAGGAACTGGATCATGATATCGCGCCGCTTGGCGCCCAGCGCCTTGCGGATGCCGATCTCGTGCGTCCGCTCAGCCACCGCAACCAGCATGATGTTCATGATGACAATCGCGCCGACCACAAGCCCAAAGGCGGGCAGTGCCACACCGGCCAGCACGAGATAGCCTCGAATCTTGTTCCAGAACTCCAGTGCCGTGTCGGCGGTCTGGAGCGAGAAGTCATCTTTCTGCGACGGTCGGAGTTGGTGGCGACCGCGCATGACGGCCCGAACGCTTTCCTGAGCCTCCACCAGCGCTTCGGCGGCCTCGGTCTGCACGACCACAGCGTCGATCGCATTCGACTGGGCATTCAGGAGCCGGTGCACGGGGCTGCGGAATGGCGCGTAGACATAGTTGTCGAATGACATGCCGAACGCACTGCCCTGCGACTCTCCGATGCCGACAACGGTATAGAACTTACCGCCGATCTTCACCTGACGGCCGAGGGCATCCACCGTCGGGAAGAGCCGCTTCATCAGGTCGGGCCCAATGACGACGACGCTCGATCCCTGGGAGATTTCGCCTGGAGTAAAGAGCCGTCCGGCGGTGACGTCGAGGCGCTTGATCTCGAAGTACTCACCGCCCACGGCGGTGATCTGCGCCCGCCGCGGCCGCGAATACTGGGACTCGACCATCAGGCTGGCTTCCGAGTACATCGACCAGCGTGTACCCGCAGGCAGCGCGTCAACCACCGGCTGGACGTCCGACTCGAGGATTCGACCCCGGCGTGCATACTCGCGCCACGTCGCATCGTCCACGTCGCCAATGTTGATGTTCGGCCGATGGCGGAGCTCAAACGAGTTCACGGCAATCAGCTTGCCGACGAGATCCTCCTCCATGTATCGACCCATGCCGTCCACGATCGAGACGACAGCAATGAGGAACATCACGCCGATGCAGACGCCAAGCGCGGTGAAGAAGCTCTTCAGCTTCTGCACCCGGATCGTGGCAAGGGCGAGGCGGACCGCCTCGAAGAAGGGCACGGGAGGGGCCGTTGAGAGGTGAGGACCGAGGGTTGCGAGGTCTCTGAACTCCCGCCTCTCAACCCTCAACCGCTGGTTTAGTGCCCGCCGCCCATCTTTGCCGCGAACCGCTCGCGGCGATCATCGCTGGCGATCAGGCCGTCCCGCAGCACGACCACGCGCCGTGCGTGCGCCGCGATGTCCGGTTCGTGCGTCACCATGATGACCGTCTGGCCCGTGTCCGCGAGCGATTCGAAGACATTCATGATCTCTTCGGACGTCGCAGAATCGAGGTTGCCGGTCGGCTCATCGGCGAGGAGGATGGAAGGACGGTTCACGAGCGCGCGCGCAATAGCCACACGCTGGCGCTGGCCACCGGACAGTTCATTCGGACGGTGATGCACGCGATCGCCGAGCTTCACTGACTTGAGCGCCTCAAACGCCCGTTCCTTGCGCTCGGCCGACGAGATGCCGGCGTACACGAGCGGCAACTCCACGTTGTGAAGCGCGGAGGCGCGGGGAAGGAGGTTGAACGTCTGGAAGACAAACCCGATCTCCTTGTTCCGCACGCGCGCGAGATCGTCGTCCTTCATTGACGAGACCAGCTGGCCATTGAGCCAGTATTCGCCCTCGTTCGGGGTATCGAGGCAACCGATCAGGTTCATCAGTGTCGACTTGCCCGATCCGGACGGGCCCATGATGGCCACGTATTCGTTGCGACGGACGGCCAGGTTCACACCGCGCAGCGCCCGCACGATTTCACCGCCCATGTCATACTCGCGCTTCAGCCCGCGGGTGACGATGACCCAATCCTTGCCGGGGGTCTGGCCCGCGGCGCCGACGACGATCTGGCGTTCCGCCGTCGTGGAAAGGGGTGCTTCGTCCGTTTCGTTGGTCACGTATCAGTTACTCCCGGCCTTCTTCGTGTTGGCCGCGGCGGTGCCCGTCGCGGGGGTGACGACCGTCTCGCGGACCAGCGTGCCGTCCTTGAGTTCGCGAATCGCCTGGTAGGTGCCGCCGACAATGCGCTCGTTGCCGGCCAGTCCGGAAAGTACCTCGAAATACTTCTCCCCGGCGATCCCAACCTTTACGGGCTTGAAGGTCACTTTGTTGTCGGCGCCCACCACGAAGACGCCTTCAACGTCCTTCTTGCCGACCTGCTTGGTTGTCCGTTCCCGGCCCGGGATCTGCGCCGTGTCGGCCGCATCGAGCGTTTCGTTCTCGCGCACGGTCAGCGCGATGATCGGGATGGAAAGCACGCTCGTCTTGGTGTCCGTGATGATCTTGGCGGTCGCCGAGAAGTCGGGCTTGGTGTCCTTTGGCGGATTGATCAGGCGGATCGTGACTTCATAGTCGATCGCCTGATCCCCCGTGCCAGTCGCTGCGGCGCCGCGAACCGAACTGTTCGAGATCTTGACCACGCGGCCGAGGAACGTGGTATCGGGGAAGGCGTCGAGCTGGACGACCGCGGAATCGGCAATCTTGATGCGCGACACGTCCGTCTCGTCAACCTTCACCTTGGTTTCGAGAACGCTCATGTCGGAGATCGTGAGCAGCGTGGCCGCATCACGATTCATGGTTCCCTGTATCGCGGTCTCACCCTGCTCGATCACCAGCCGTGTGACGCGCCCGGCCATCTCGGCATACAGGCTCGTCTTGGCCAGGCGGACCCGGGCGTCCTTCACGCCAGCCTCCGCCTGCTCGACGTTGTGGCGTGACGCTTCCACCACCGCCTGATTCACGTCCACAGCCGTCTTGAGTTGCTCGAGCTGCTCGGCCGACACCAGGTTCGGATTGCTTGCGCGAATGTCCTGCGAGCGGCGGTAGCTGCTCTGCGCCTGTTGCAGGTTGGCAGCGGCCTGCGCCGCCGAGGCCTTGGTGTTTGCCAACTGGGCTTCGGAGCGCTGCAGCGCGGCTTCAAACTCTTGCGGGTCGATCTGCAGGAGCAGTTGGCCCTTGGCGACATTATCGCCCTCCTTCACCAGCAGCCGCGTGATGCGCCCGGTGATGTCGGCGGCAACGTCGACCTTCGTCTGCGCGCGAACCTGACCGCTCGCCGTGACGGAAGCGACCAGGTCGCGCTTCTCGACGTTTTCAATGCGGACTTCGGTCGCCTTGTTGCCGCGCTTCTTGGCTGCGGCGAACGCCACGCCGCCAATACCGACCACCAAGATGCCAAGGACGACGTATTTCGATGTCTTACTCATGAGCGGGGGCCTCTGGTTCAGCGGAGAGGGCGGCCGACGGTGCTTTCCAGCGCCGCGTACGCACGATGGTATTCGTAGAGCGCGTCGATCCGGTCGGTCTCTGCGCGCTCAAAGTCGCCACGGGCCTGCTGCAGATCCACGAGGCTGTTCAACCCCACCCGGTAGCGTTCCTGCGCCAACTGCAGTGCATTACGCGCCGCAAGCGCGTTTTGCTCCTGAAGCCGGAAAGTTCGGAAGTCCGCGACGAGCGTTGTGTAGGCGGCGGTCACATCTGCCGTGAGGCGCAGCTCTTCAGCCCGCACGCGATAGCGGGCATCCTTCCTGCTGGCGGCCGCATCCTGCACGGCCGTTTCACGCTGGAAGCCGTCGAACAGGTTGTACGACAGGCCCAACGAGATCGTGTACGGATTGGAATTGAACTTGAAGGGGAACTGGTTGTTCTGGTCACGGAGTGCCTGCGCCTGCGCATCGGTGAACTGCAGGGCCGCGCACTGCGCCGGGTTGTTTGGCATTCCCGCGCCGCGACGCAGCGAGTCGAGCGTGAAGCACTGCGCGCGCGCGCCAGCGACGTTCTCGATTCCCTGGTTCACCAGGAACTCCCCGTCCTTGTACTTCTGCCCGGCGCCGCCGAATGAGGCGCTGGCCGAGAAGGACGGCAGGTACCCACCCTGCGCGGCGCGGTAATTCGTTTGGGCGGCCATCTCCCGGTACCGAAGGCCCTTGAGGCTGGGGTTGGCGTTCTTCGCCGTTTCCAGGAGGGCGCCAAGCGTCATGGTGGGTTCCGTGACGACGAACCGTGATGTCAGCGACACGACATCGGGCTTCGCCACGCCCATCTGCTGAAAGAGCCGAAGCACCGCCAGATCGGCGGTGTTGTGCGAGCGCAGCGCCGCGACCTGCTGCTGGCCGACCGCGACTGCCGCGCGGGCAACGTCGAGCGACGTCGCCGAGCCGACACCTTCTCTCGCACGGGCCAGGTCGAGCTGCAGCTGGTTGAGCGTGACGAGCGAGTCCTGCAGCGTCGCGCGCGCAGCCGTCTGCAGCACAAAGAGGTACTGCTGGGTCACGCCAGAAACGAGAGCCAGCTCCGCGCCCTCCGCATCGGCAAACGCTGCATCCTCGTTCTGCTGGGTCCGCTTCAGGTTGGCGAACGTGCCCGAGTTGATGCGTGCGTTGAAGTTCAGGCCCCACGACGACGAGAGGATGTCGGAGTTTGAGCCAAACTGTACACCTTCGAAGAACTGTGGGCGGCCTTGGCGGAAGCTGCCGCCGACTGAGGTGTTTGCCGTCGGCAGGAACGCCCCGTAGGCGTTGCGCACAGCGTTTCCGGCCCGCTCGCGGCCGTTCAAGGCCTCGAGGAAGCTGGGGTTGTTGCGCTTGGCGAGCGAGAGCGCCTCCTCGAGGGTGAGGGCGGTGGGTGCGGTCGCCTGTGCGGCGAGGGAGCCGGCGGTGGCCAGCAGGAGGGCGCATAACTTCAACAGTCGCATCGATTTCGGTTCCTGATGAGGTGTTCGGATAGTTGTACGGCGCCTGGTGCCTTGGAGTTTCACGGGTAATTGTTCGCGCGCGTGACTATGTGGACGCGCGGTCAATCGCGAAGCGCCACGAGCCCGAGTGCGGGAATCGCGGCTTTGAGAATCCGGCCGTCGGCGGCGATCCAGACCTCACGCACGGCTGCGGCCGCGGCCGTACGGAACACGAGGCGCGTGGCGTCGTACTGCCGCAGGTCAATCGACAGGCGTTCGGGCCCCGCCGACTCGATTCGGACCAGTTCGACGACATTGCGCCGAGGGACCAGAACCGGAACTGTCGCGCCGGCCCCGCGGCGCGCGATGAACCAGAGCTGGTGGACAATGTCGTCGTCGGCCGCGACGGTACCCGGCGGCAGGCGGAACTCACGTGCCGACTCGCCGTCGGCGTGCATCAGGCTTGATGAGTAACGGCCGCGGGTGGCTTGCCCACGGTAGGACTCCACCACGGCGCCGCCCACTCGCACTTCGCGCTGGTATCGCGCAGGCAGCCCTGCGGTGTCGGCGTTGATTCCGGGGGCCACGCGACGATCGCCCGTTGCGACCGTGGCCTGTGCGACCAACACGCGGCCGTCGGCACCGGGCGCGGTGCGGATGGAGAAGTCCTCTCGCCCGATCCGTTCGCCGTCCTTGTAGAGCGTGAAGCTTCCCTCGTCGAGCACGACAACCTGTGCCTCGGCCGTCCCGCCCACGAGGGCGGTGGCGAGGGAGGCTGCAAGTGCAACGACAAGTGTGGTGCCAGTCTGCCGGGGCATCCATGCAAGATAGTCAGGCAGATGGCCCGATTCCGGTGTACGGTTCTGTGTCCGGTTATCTCGGTGGAGGGTATAATCCGCACGTGACGGCATTTCGCGAACGCGCGTGGGCCCTGCTGGGCGCCGCCGGCCTGCTGGTCGGCGCCATCTGGCTGCGGACCGGGTCGGGCTGGGTGCTTGCCGCGGGACTGATGTCGGTCGCGCTGGTGGCCATCGCCACGTGGCGCGTGCGCCCAACGCCGTCGGCAATCGCATTTGCCGGCGTGCTCGCCGGGTTCGCGCTGCTCGAAGCCACTTCGGCACTGCGGAAACGCCGATTCATGACGCAAACGGCGGTGGAACTGCAAGCGCTGGAGGCCCGGGCCACGCGCGCGATGGCGGACCGACTGACGGCCGAAGCCGAGCGGCTGGCCGAGCTGGCCGCAGAGGCACTCGACGTACCGACCAATGCGGAGATCGCGTTCGCGGCCCTGGAACAGCTCCGTGGCGGGAACGCCACCCGTGCCGTCGCGGTGGCACGAGGCGGTGTGCTCACCGCGTGGGCGGGGCACTATCTGGCCGCTGTCGATTCGCTCGCGGGTCCAGTTGGCGTCGTCGCCAACGAGTTCTACCTCTCGCTCTACGCGCTGGCAGGGCGAGGCCAGGATCGTGCCGTAGCCACGACATTGCTGCACGCCGAATCACCGGCCGAAGCGCTGTCGAGCGCACTCGATGCGGACATGGCGGCGGACTTCGATGTCGCAGGGTTCGCTTACGCCTTGCCCGCGGATTCGGGTGATTCAGGCGCGGTCGTACGCGTTGCCGGCATACCGGTGATCGCCGTACGGGCCGTGGCGCTCGGTGCACCGGAGCTCGTCCAGCGACTCGACGAGCGTTCTCGCGAGCGCGGCATTGCTGCGCTGGCACTCGCGCTCCTGCTGTTCCTTGTCGCCACCTGGCGGAGCGGCGATGCCCGCGAGCGTTTCGGCGCGCTCGCTGTGACGATCGGAACAATCGCGCTGGTTCCACTTGCCGATCTCTCCAACCGGTCGCCGCTCTTCAATCCGGCGTACTTCTACGTGGCCGAGGGAGGACCACTCACGGCCAGCATTGGTGCGCTGGCACTGACATCGGTCACCGTGCTCGTGGCCGCGCTTGCGCTGCAGCGTGCCCGCCTTTTTCCACAGGTGCGGTGGCGCGCCGGAGTTCTGATCCTGGTTGTCGCGACCGTTGGTCCCTTCCTGCTCGGTGCCATCACGAGGGGCATCCGGTTTCCGGGTTCCGGGGCGCCGATCGTTCTCTGGTTGGCGTGGGAGACCGCGGTGTTCCTGGCGGCAGTCGTGATCCTGATCGTCGGGCTGGCCGCCGGAGAAGCCGTGATGGGCGCGCGTCGTGGCGTGCCGCTGTGGATCCCTCCAATAATCGCCGGTCTTGTGACCGCGCTGGCGAAATTCGTCGTGCTGCCCGAGGGCGGCCTGCCGCAGTGGTACACCGTGCTCTGGGTCGCGACCATCATCTTGATGGCGGTGGCGCGCCCGGGCCCCAGGACCATATGGTCCGCGGCCACCGTCGCCGCATTCGGATCAGTGGCACTGGTCTGGAGCGAGACCGTGAAGGCGCGCGTCATCCTTGCGGAGCAGGATGTAGCCGGCCTGAGTACGTCGGACCCCGCAGCGCTGGCGCTGGTGCAGCGATTCCCGGCCGCGCTCGACTCGGCCACCGCGCCGCGGAGCCGCGTGGAACTGCTCGCGCGCTATGCGCGATCCGATCTGGCCAGCGGCGATCTGCCCGTGCACATCACCAGCTGGAGTCCCGCGGGTGCGGTGATCGCCGATCTCCGGGTGGGTCTGGGGCCGGGTACGGCGCGGGGAGTTGAGTTCTTTGCCCGCGAGGCCGTTCAGAAAATGCTCCCGGTGTTGACGAGCGTACCGGCGAACCCCGGCTTGCTCACTATTCTCGCGTACCCCCATACGGATGGATCTGCGACCACAGTCGTCGTGGCGCCGCGCACGAGGCTGGTCGCGCCAGATCCTTTCCCGACGATGACCGGGCTTGGCCGCTCGCGCGATGCGGGCGGTCAATCACCGTACACGCTGCAGTTCGCGCCCGCCGGCGTCGATACCTACATCACGACGGTCGCGCGGTGGACGCGGCGCAATGAGGAGCTTCACGGCGACTGGTTTCTCCCGCCTCTGGGCGGTGACGTGTTGCACGTGCATGCGCGCGTGCCGCTGACATCGTTGGGCCCGCTCGTGGCGCGCGGCGCACTGATGGTCTGTGCGAACCTCCTGCTGGTGGGATTCATATGGCTGCTGCTCGTCGTGGCTGACGGCGGCGCTCGGCGCTGGCTCCGCCACGAAGGCCGCGCCTGGTTGCGGAGCTTTCGCCTCCGGCTTTCGGTTTCACTGTTTGCCGCCTTTATGCTGCCGGCGGGCGCTTTTGCGGGGTGGAGCTATGCGCGCCTGGCCGACGAAGACGCCCAGGCGCGCGACCTGCTCGTCCGGGAAACACTACGGGGTGTGA
>JARIET010000085.1 GCA_031127185.1 Gemmatimonadota bacterium
GGTGCGAAACCCAAGATCGGTGATCTCGGGCACGGCACCGTTGGTCACAACAGTCGCGCGTACGCTCAGGCCGAAGTGGCCGAGTCCGCCGAGCACGCCGCTCTGGCCGAGCGTGCTGCTTCCGGCGGCGATGGAGGTGGCCAACTGGGGCGTGATGAACGTGACCAGATCACGGGCCGTTTCGCACGCCTGCCTGGTTACCGTCGCGCCGGCGCATTGCGCCTGCAATTGGGCTGCCGTGGCCGCCCAGAAGAATGCCGCGGTCAGCAGAATTCGCTTGATCATTCAACACCCCCGTTAGAGAAGATGACTCGCCCGGTTCCCGGTCGAAGTCTCCCGATGTCCCACGCGGCGACGCCGGCGGACGCGGCATTCGATCGCACGGACGCTGCGCCGATGGTGTCTGCGGCCACGATCATCCCGACGCCCATGTTGAAGGCGCGAAACATCTCGGCTTCGGGCACGCCACCGGCCTCTTGTAAGACGCGGAACACCCCCGGAACGTCCCAGCTATCCGTGTGCACGACCGCGTCCAGATGGGGCGGGAGCGCCCGATCGAGGTTGCCGGGGATGCCACCCCCCGTGATGTGGGCCATGGCGTGAACCTGGGGAAGCACCGGCCGCAAGACGTTCAGGTACGACCGGTGAATGGCAAGAAGCACATCGGCAACCGTCTTACCGCCGGCACCCGGGAACGCATCGTGCACCCCGAGCTTGAGGCGGTCACGCACAATGGCTCGGGCCAGCGAATACCCGTTTGTGTGCAAACCCGAACTCGCGAGCGCCACCAGAGTGTCGCCTGGCTTCGCGCCGTCACGCGAGATCACCTTCCCCTCCTCAACCGCGCCCACGATGAAACCGGCAAGATCGAAATCCGGGGGCGTGTACACGCCCGGCATTTCCGCGGTCTCGCCCCCCATCAAGGCGCAGCCATTCTCACGACATCCCGCGGCCACGCCCTTCACGATGTCTTCGACCACGGTCGGGATCAACTTGCCGAACGCGACGTAGTCGAGGAAGAACAGCGGGATCGCCCCCTGCACAAGAATGTCGTTGACGCAGTGGTTCACCAGATCGTGTCCCACCGTGTCGTGGCGACCTGCCTCGATAGCCACCTTCACCTTCGTACCGACCCCGTCCGCGCTCGACACGAGCAGTGGCGACTTGAGTTCAGGCGGAACACGGAAGAGTCCGCCGAAGCCGCCAAAGCTGCCGCGCGAGCCTGCCGTAAAGGTGCTCTCGACGTGCGCCTTGATCCGATGCTTGCTGTCGTCGGCAGCATCGATATCGACGCCCGCGGACCGATAATCAAGCGGATCGCCGGTTGCGTCGCGCACTTGGTTGGTCACAGGGCTTCCGCGTCAAAGGTGACGAGACGGTGGAACTCGGCAACTCTTCGGCTGATGTCATCTGGCGTGATCTCGAGCAGTCGCGCGATGGAGAAGCCTTCCACCACGAATGACCCCATGGCTGATCCAAACACCACGGCCCGGCGCATGTTGGCTTCACTCAGGTCGTCGGTACGGGCGAGATAGCCCATGAATCCTCCGGCGAACGAATCGCCGGCGCCCGTGGGGTCGAACACGTCCTCCAGCGGGTACGCTGGCGCGAAGAACACCCGATTCGCATGGAACATGAAGGCCCCGTGCTCGCCCTTCTTGATGATCACGGTTCGCGGCCCCTTCGACAGGATCCAGCGCGCTGCCTTCACCAGGTTCGCCTGCTCGGTGAGCTGGCGCGCCTCGGCATCGTTGAGCGTGATCAGGTCAACTTTCTCGAGTAACGCCAAGAGGTCGGCTCGTCGGCTCTCGATCCAGAAGTTCATCGTGTCGCAGGCGACAAGCGTCGGCTTCTCCACTTGCTGAAGTACATCCAGCTGAAGGCGTGGGTCGATGTTGCCAAGGAAGACGTATTTCGCACGGCGGAACTGGGGCGGAATTTTGGGCCGGAAGTGCGAAAACACTCCCAGCCGGGTCTCGAGGGTTTCTGCCGAGTTCAAGTCGTGCCGGTATCGCCCCCTCCAGCGGAACGACTCGCCCTCCATCTGCTCAAGGCCCGAAAGATCTACGCCGCGTGCGGCGAGATCCTGCAGTTTCTGAATTGGATAGTCGCTCCCCACCACGCCCACGAGCTGCACCCGCGTGTGGTGCGACGCGCTTGCGGCGAAGTACGTGGCCGACCCGCCGAGTGCGTCATCAGCGCGACCGAAAGGCGTTTCCACGGAATCAAGGGCGACGGACCCGACAACAAGAACACTCACATCCGCTCCGGGGCAGAAATTCCAAGGACGCCAAGCGCGTTGGCGATGACGATGCGGGCCGCCTTTGCGAGCGCGAGCCTGGCCTGCATCACGGCGGCGTCATCGACCAGCACGTGCTGTTTGTGGTACCAGAGATGGACCAGACGCGCGGTCTCGTGCAGCCAGTTGGCCACGCGATGGGGCTCGAGCGCATCGGTCGCGCCCGCGAGGAGCGAGGGCCAGTCCAGCAGCGCCTTGATCAGTTCCCGCTCTTCCGGGGCCGCGAGCTTCGCCCAATCGACACCGACGCCGGTCACGTTCACCGGATCCACATTGCCAACCCGGAAGATTCCCGAGAGTCGCGCGTGCGCCATCTGGATGTAGTAGACCGGGTTTTCTTCCGATTGGGAACGCGCCAGGTCCACGTCGAACACCAGCTGACTCTCCCCTTTGCGCATCAGGAAGAAGTACCGCACCGCATCACGACCCACTTCGTCGATGAGGTCACGAACCGTGACGTAGCTGCCGGCCCGCTTGGAGATCTTCACCTCTTCGCCGGCGCGCATCACGGTGACCATCTGATGCAGCACGTATTCCGGATAGCCGGCGGGGACACCCATCTCGAGCGCCTGCAGTCCGGCGCGTACGCGGGTGACCGTGCTGTGGTGGTCGGCGCCCTGCACATCGATGGCACGCGTGAAACCGCGCTTCCACTTCGTAACGTGGTAGGCGACGTCGGGTACGAAATACGTTGGCTCGCCCCCCTTCTCTGCGCTGCGCACCATCACGCGGTCCTTGTCGTCGCCGAAGTCGGTGGTGCGGAGCCAGACGGCTCCGTCCTGCTCAAAGGTGTGCCCGGCCGACCTCAGCGCCGCGATCGTTTCCTCCACCTTCTTTTCGCTGTAGAGCGACGACTCGAGGTAATAGACATCGAACTGAACGCCGAACGCCTTGAGGTCCGTGTCCTGTTCAGCCCGCAGGCTGGCGACCGCCGCCATCCGCAGGGCATCCCGAAGTGCGGCGTCAGCGTCCCATTGCGTGCGCAGCGCTTCCAAAACCACATCGGCGCTGACGCTTCGTTCGCGGGCAATCTGCGCCACGCACGCCGCTGCAACGTCTTTCACGTACTCGCCGTGATAGTGGTCGTCGGCCAGCGGCGCCCCAATGGCGCGGAGGCGAACACTGTCGCGAAGTCGCTCGATCTGTCCGCCGCCGTCGTTGTAGTAGAACTCGCGCGTGACCGTCCACCCGGCGTGCCCAAGCAGCGATGCAATCGCATCACCGAGCGCCGCCTGCCGCCCGTGGCCCACGTGGAGCGGGCCCGTGGGATTCGCGGACACAAACTCGATGTTGACGGGACGGCCGGCGCCTGAGTTCGCGCGACCGAAGGCATCGCCGGCCGCGATTACTCCGGCGAGCGCGGACGCGAGATCGCCGGCGTCGAGGCGAAAGTTGATGAAGCCTGGGCCCGCGATGGACGAATCTGCCACGCCGGCGGAGGCGGGGTCCATGGCGGCAAGCAGGGCCTTGGCAATGTCCTGCGGCTTCTGGCGCAGCGGTTTGGCGAGTGCCATCGCTGCATTCGTGGCCCAATCGCCGTGCGACGGATCGCGCGGGCGTTCCAGGACCGGGTCAAACCCGACAGGCGCTCCGATGGTCGCGGCCGCCCGCGCCACCTCGGCGCGAAGGCGTGACTCGGCGCTCACGTGTCGCCGCTGCCGCTTGGCGCTGGCGCCTTGGTCTCAGCCGGCTTTGTCGGCTTGGCTGCGGAATCGGTCGGCTTGGCATCACCCGCCGCAGTCGTTTCGCCTGACTTAGCCGTCGCCGATTTCGTCGCGGCCGACTTGGCGGCAGCGCGCTGGTCTTTCTTGCCGTCCTTGCCGTAGTCGGTGATGTAGAAGCCGCTGCCCTTGAAGAGCAGTCCACCGCCGGCGGAGATCTGGCGCATGGCCGCCTTGCCGCAGGTGGGGCAGGTCATCGCGGACGACGCCTCACTGATGCGGAGCACGAAGTGCTCGAAATCGTGCCCGTCCGGGCAGCGGTATTCATAGGTTGGCACAGCCGTGAAATTTATCCCCGTGTGCCCGCTGATGGCAGTGCGCGCCGCCCAGCCGACCGGCTAGAACAGCGTCAACGCGAGCCCTGCCGTCAGGACGTCAGTGCTCACCTTGGCCCCGCTGTTTGACCGCCCGATCAGCGCCTGTGTGCGGCCGCTGAAGAGATACTGGGCGTATGCCGTGACGGCCATGGAGTCGCGGAACCTGAAGTCACGTCCGATCCCGACGGTGCTGCCGAGGTTCGACGCGTTCATCTTGAGGGCCCCGACGTCCGGGAACGTGACGTGCATTCGTGCGACGGCCATGCCGACCCCAATGCTGAGAAAGACATCCTCCTCGGGCCGCGGGTAGAGGAGCATGCCAAGCGTGTACCACGACAAGGCCCAGGAACCGGGACCGGTCGGCGTGGTGATGTCCTGTCGGAACAGGTTGGCCTCAGCCACAATCGCAAATTGGGAGGCGAGGTGCGCACCGCCGCGAATGAGGAAACTCGGACCGCTCGTGCGAGAGGCGGAGCAATCCGGCACGCACGACACCCCGGCGGTACTCGCGGCGACCCCAAACGAAGACGTCAGGCCTTGCCTTCCGGCATCAACGTCCTGACCGCCCGCGGGATCCGCCGCGGCACACAGGGCGGCACCGATGACAGCCGCCGCGGCGGCATGACTCCTCAAGAACATCGTGGAAAGCTACTCCGGCAGCGCCGCATTTGTGACGAAACGGGTGGTTCAGCCCACGCGGTGGCGGCCGAAACGCGCTTCGAGGGTGTCGCTGATTTCGCCGACGGTTGCGCGCGCGCGAACCGCAGCGAGCAGTGAATCCATGAAACCGCTCCCTTGAGACCCCACGCGCGCCGCCGCAGTTCCCAACGCGCTGAGCGCGGCGTTCGCCTCCACTGCGTTGCGCCGCGCCCGGGTGGCGCGGACGCGATCCACCTGCCCGGCCTCGAGGGCCCGGAAATCCGGCGCAGGCACGACGGGCACCGCGGAACCGTCGGCGAACTGGTTGACGCCAACAATCACCCGTTCGCCAGCTTCCACCGCGCGTTGGTGGGCGTACGCGCTGCGGGCAATCTCGTCCTGGAAGAAGGCCGCCTCGATCGCAGGTACAGCCCCGCCCTTCGCCGCAACATCGCCCAGGAGTGCCAGCGCGCGGCGTTCGATCTCGTCCGTCAGCGACTCGATGAAATACGAGCCCGCCAGCGGGTCCGGCGTGGATGCCGTCCCGCTCTCGTACGCAATGATTTGTTGCGTGCGCAGGGCCAGGGTCGCCGCCTCGGCCGTCGGCAGCGCGAGCGCTTCATCGTAGCCGTTGGTGTGCAGCGACTGCGTGCCCCCGAGCGCCGCTGCCAGCGCCTGCACGGTCACCCGCACGACATTGTTGAGCGGCTGCTGAGCGGTGAGGGTGACTCCGCCAGTCTGCGTGTGGAACCGGAGCCGACAGCTGGCTTCGGACGCATGAAACCGCGTCTTCATCAGGCGGGCCCAGATTCGGCGCGCCGCGCGAAACTTGGCGACCTCCTCGAAGAGATCGTTGTGGCAGGCGAAGAAGAACGACAGGCGCGGCGCAAACGCGTCAACCGCAAGCCCGGCGGCGAGCGCGGTTTCCACATAGGCGACGGCGTTAGCAAAGGTGAAGGCGAGTTCCTGCACCGCCGTCGCTCCCGCCTCGCGCATGTGGTAACCGGAAATCGAAATCGGATTCCAATTTGGCACCGAGTCGGCACAGAACCTGAACGTCTCGGCCACGAGCTGGAGCGATGGCGCCGGGGGGTAGATGTAGGTCCCGCGGGCGACGTATTCCTTGAGAATGTCGTTCTGGATGGTGCCGGAAAGTTTGTCGCGCGAAACGCCGCGCTCTTCGCCCACCACGCAGTACATCGCCAGCAGCGTTGCCGCCGTGGCGTTGATCGTCATCGACGTCGAGACTGTATCGAGCGGAATGCCGTCGAGCAGCGTATGCAAGTCGTCAACGGAATCAATCGCAACGCCCACGCGGCCCACTTCGCCGGCGGCGCGCGGTGAATCCGAATCGATTCCCATCTGCGTCGGCAGATCGAAAGCGACCGAAAGACCCGTCTGCCCGGCGTCGAGGAGGTGGCGAAAGCGCGCGTTCGTTTCCGCCGCTGTGCCGAAGCCCGCGTATTGACGCATGGTCCATAAGCGCCCGCGGTACATCGTCGCCTGCACACCGCGTGTGTACGGAAACTGCCCGGGATCCGCGATGTCGCTTGCGTAATCGCCTGGCGCATCGGCGGGGCGGTACACCGGCGCCACCGGGATGCCGCTGGGCGTCAGGCGGTCTTCGGCCATGGGTCGTTCCGCGAGGCTGAGCTAGTTCGCGGCGAGGATGGCCGTCGCAGCATCCACATCGTCGCGACTGCCAATGTAGATCGGCGTGCGCTGATGCAGCTCAGTCGGGACCACGTCGAGGACACGGCGCTGGCCGTCGGTGGCGGCGCCTCCCGCCTGCTCACAGATGAACGCCAGCGGGTTGCACTCGTAGAGCAGACGCAGCTTGCCCTTGGGCGACTTGGCGTTCGCGGGATACGCGAACACGCCACCGCCCAGAAGATTGCGGTGAAAGTCCGCGACCATCGAGCCCACGTACCGGACGTTCATCGGTTCGCGCTTGCCGTCGAGGCCGCGGTAGCGGGCCATCAGCGCGCGCACCGGATCGCTCCAGAGCTGCGCGTAGGAATCGTTCACCGAGAGGTAACGGCCCTGGGCAGGAATCCGGATATCCGGATGCGAGAGTAGAAACTCACCAAGGAGGGGGTCGAGCGTGAACCCGTGCACGCCAGTTCCCGTGGTGTAGACCAGCATCGTGCTGGATCCGTAGATGACGTACCCGGCGGCGACCTGTGCAGAGCCGGGCTGCAATGCGTCGGCCAGCGTGGCGGGGCCCGGGCCGCCCTTCTTCTGCAACACGGAGAAGATCGTGCCGACTGGCACGTTGACATCGATGTTGGACGAGCCGTCCAGCGGATCGAAGAGGAGAAAGTAGTCGCCTGTCTTGAAGCCCTGCGGAATGGGGATGATCTCGTCCACTTCTTCCGACGCCATACCGCAGAGACGGCCGCCATGGTCCATCGCCTTCACGATCGTCTCGTTGGCGATCACGTCGAGTTTCTGCTGCACTTCGCCCTGGATGTTGCTGGCACCGGCAGAACCGATGATGTCCGCGAGGCCGGCAGAACGCACCTTGTTGGCGATCATCTTGGCCGCGAGGGCCAGATCGTACAGGATCCCCGAGAGCGATCCCGAAGCGCCGGGGTGCAGTTCTTCCTGCTCGATGATGAAACGCTCGATCGTGACGACCGAGGTTGATGTATTGCGGACGACGCGGCTGGGGCGATCGGGCATGACGACCAAAATACAGCGCGGAGGTGAGTTTCGCGGGCGAGAAACCGGGGGGACGTGGGGGGACGTGGGGGGACCTGGGGGGGGACGGGCGTTAGCGGCCGGAGTCCACTGCGAACGTGCGGCCTGCGGCGTCGGTGCGAATGATGATCGTGCCGGAGCGGTCGGTGCGGAGGACCTTCACGTTGCGGGTGGCCAGTTCTCGAACCACGTCCGGCGACGGGTGCCGGTAACGATTGTGCGCCCCCACTGAGATCAGCGCGAGGGATGGCGAGACCGCGTCAAGGAGCGCTTCTGTGCTGCTCGTTCGACTTCCATGATGCGCCACCTTGAGGATGTCCGCGCGCAGGGCCGCTGGGTTGCGCGCGAGCAACCACTCCTCCTCGGCGGCTTCGGCGTCGCCCGTGAACAGCGCACCGATGGATCCAAACCTCACGGCAACCACGGCGCTCGCGAGATTCGGATCGCTCAACGACGCTACCCAGGCCGAGTCGGGCGCGAGAAATGTGGCGACCACGCCATCGACCACGACCGAATCGCCTGGGCGAACACGCTGCCACGGAACGCGCCGCGCACGCGCAGCCACGAGAGCCTCGCGATACGACGGGCTGGTCCCGGCAAAGGCGGCATCCCGTACCTCGGCCGGCCGGAGCAGTTCGATCAGGTTTGCGGCGCCCCCGACGTGATCGTCGTGCGGATGGCTCATCACGAAGAGAGCGACATCGCCCCCGATTCGGCGGAGATACGGCACCACCACGCGGCGCCCCACGTTGCGCGCGGACCGACCACCGCCGGCGTCAATCACGATCCACCGGCCTCGCGGCGAGCGAATGGCGATGGCATCGCCTTGCCCCACATCGATCATGTGAATCTCCATTCCGCCGTCTTTTGCGGGCAACGCCGGCCACCAAGCCATCAACGTGACAGCACAGAGGCAACCGCCAAACCACCGCACCCGGTTATTGCGCGCGCCGGCTGCCGCGACAACGCAGGTAGCCGCGATGCCGCCGAGACAAGCGACAGCGAACGAGGGGACGGCCACGATGCTCGCGCCTGGCACGGCACTGCCGGCGGCAGCAATGCCATCGAGCCAGCGCACGAGGATTCGCGCACCGTCGGCGGCGAGCTCAGCGGCTGCGCCGAATGGCGAGAGCACCAATGCCAGGAAGAGCGCCGGTTGCATCAGCGCCACGACAGGCGCCGCTGCGATGTTCGTCAACGGAGCGATGAGACTGATGCGCGCAAAGTGCCAGGCAACCAGCGGCGCCGCGGCGAGCGTCGCGATGGTTGAGACCGCGATATCGGTCGCCAGCTTCCTGCGCCGGCCGCGTAGTTCACGCGGAAGCGACCGCTTACACCACACTGAGGCAGCGGTGAGCGCGGCAAATCCGCTCACGCTGAGTTGATACCCGAGATCGAGAATGGTACGCGGATCCACAAGCAACGGAATCAGTGCGCCGACCGCGAGTGTCGCCCAGCCCGACACGGGGCGCTGGAGCGCCCACGCCGCAGTGGCCGCCGCCAGCATCGTCCCACTGCGAAGCGCCGGCGCGGGTGCTCCGATGGCGACCACGTACACACCAGTGACAGCGACGGCCAGCCACCGGGAAAGTCGCGGGCCGAATCGCAGCATCTGGAACGCCATCAGCACTGCGCCCGAGATGATCGCCACATGCAGGCCCGAGATCGAAAGCAGGTGGACGAGGCCGGCGCGCGCATAACGGTCGCGCAGGTCGGCGGGGAGGTTTCGCGTATCGGCGATGAGCAGCGCCCGCACCACCGGCGCATCTTCGCGAAACAGCGAGTCGATGTTTGTACCGGCCCGCGCGCGCCAACGCTCGAGGGCGGTCGCTGGCGGCCCAAACGCACGGGGCGAAGGCGCAGGGGCATCCTGCGCGACCAGCACACCGACGGCGACGATCAGCGCGATCGCTGGCGCGCGTAAATCCCGCCTCGTGAACATCGCACCCAGCGCGATGGTGGCAGACCCTATGAGGATGACAGGCCCAGCGACGGTGAACCCGGCGAAGAGGCCGACGCCGTACGCAATGACGGCCAGCGAGATGAGTGGCACGGGACCGGGGCTGTGAGTCCCGGCAAGGTGGAG
>JARIET010000086.1 GCA_031127185.1 Gemmatimonadota bacterium
GAGAGCGAGCTGTTTGGGCATGAGAAGGGCTCGTTCACCGGCGCGGCGGAGCGGCGGATTGGCCGGTTCGAGCTGGCGCACGGCGGCACGTTGTTTCTCGACGAGATTGGCGATGTGCCGCACTCCACGCAGGTCAAGCTGTTGCGGGTGTTGGAGGAGCGTGAACTCACGCGCGTGGGCGGCACGCAGACGATTTCCGTGGATGTGCGCGTGGTGGCGGCCACCAACCGGCCGCTCCGCGAGAGTGTAGAGCGCGGCAACTTCCGCAGCGATCTCTATTACCGGCTCAACGTGTTGGCGATCTACCTGCCACCGCTGCGCGAGCGGCGGACGGACATTGTGCTGCTGGTGCGGCGGTTCGTGCAGGAGTTCAGCCAGCAGCACGGGCGCGAGTTCCGTGGAATTACACCGGACGCGATGCAGGCGCTGGTAGAGTACTACTGGCCGGGCAACGTGCGCGAGCTGCGCAATCTCATTGAGTCCATGGTGGTGCTCTCGCACGGGCGCGCGATTGGCTTGGAGGACATTCCCAAGGCCATTCGCGATCAGGGCGGCGCGCGCAATCTCCCCGTGCCGGTGGGCAACATCGTGCGCGAGGAGGAGGGCGCGCGCGGCCGCGAGCTGGAGTTCATCGTACGCTCGCTGGTGGAACTGAAGCTCCAGATGGAGGAGCTGCGCCGCCGCGTGGATGATGATCGTACGATGCTCTCCGAGGTCTCCCAGCTTGGCGCCTCGGGTGTGCTCGGCGCCGGGGTGGGCACGGCAGGCGCGTTCAACCGGCCCGTGGGCGGGCTGGAGCCGCCGGGCATTGCGGCGAGCCCCAATGTGGTTACCGTGACGCCGGGCATGACCATGGCGCAGATCGAGCGGGCGAGCATCGAGGCGGCGCTGCGCGAGACGCGAGGCAACCGGCGCCGTGCTTCGGAGCTGCTCGACATTGGCGAGCGGACGCTCTACCGGAAACTCAAGGAATACGGGATCCCGCTCACCGATTGAGCCGGGCCGCCAGCGCGGCCCTTATTGTTTGTCTGGTTCGGCGATTTCCGGTCGGCCAACGGGTCAACGGGTGTGACCTAACTGCTTGCTCTGTCGTTGGTTGAGTATGCGGAATCCGGTCACCCGCCTGTAGCGTTTCTATACACTTGGGCGTAGTATTCCGCCTGACACTCCGACCCACTCGAGGACATCACCCATCGTGACTCCCAATCTAGGGAACCCGGGGCAGATCGCAGGCACGCTGCTTCCGCTGGTGAAGGCCGAGGAGTTGTTGGGGACGTTGGAGAGTGTAGTGTCGGCAAAGATCGTAACGGACACGCACGGCGGCGTAGACACGATTCACCTGTTGGTGAGCGGCGAGCTGAAGCCCAAGCAAGTGGTGCGGAACGTGGAGAGCGCGCTGGCGGCGCACTTCGGGATGCGGGTGGACCACCGCAAGGTGTCGGTGGCGACGACGATCAAGCGGCCGAAGCCGCCATTGGCCGATGTGGCGGCAGAGGCGGCGGCGGCAGAGGAGAAGGCGATTGCGCGGGCGGCCAGGGTAGGGCGGTCGCTGTACTTCGAGGATGTGGAGATTCGCGGGAGCCGGAGCAAGGGCATGACCTGCCGGGTGACGTTGCGGCGGGGGGATCAGCAGTTCGTGGGCGAGGCGGAGGGTCCCGAAGGCGACCGTGGGCGTGTGGAGCTGGCGGCGCGCGCCTCACTCGGCGCCGTCGCGCTGAGTGAAACGGGGGGGAAACAGTTCTCCCTCGAGGGTGTGAAGGTGGTTGCGGCGTTTGACCGCGAGGTGGTACTTGTGGCCGTGACGGTGCGGATGGGGCGGCAAAGCGCGGTGCTCACCGGGAGCTGCTGGTTGCGCGACAGTGCAGAGACGGCGGGTGTGTTGGCCGTGCTGGACGCGACGAATCGCTGGATTGAGGGGGGCGCGGAGGCGGCGCCCTGAGGGAATAGCTGGTGGTTGGAAGAGGCGTAGGCAACAGAGGAGGAGAATAAGACCCCCGACTCCGGCAGGAGCGGAGTTATAGCGGGCCGTAAAAGGCACGTTGAGCGGAGCCGAACTTTGGAGCGCAGGCGGCGGATGCTGTCTGCGACTTTTTCTCAAGGGGAGGTGACGCACCATGGCCGCGATCGTCGCGATCTTTGCAGCACTGCGTGACACGCTGATGTGGTAGGCCGCGGTCGGGGGCTCTTCACTCCACAATGTCTGACGTAACTATTCAAACAAAGTGGTTCGTCGGCAGCGTTGCCTTGGCAGCGCTTGCGGTCACGCTGGTGCTCGGCCGTGCGTTGCCGCCGATGAGTCCCGACGACGTTGAGGCTGCAGTCTTCTTCGCCCTTGCGGCGCTGGTTGCCAGCAGTTTGGCCTACCGCCTCCCGCGGGGCGGATTCGGAAACATCGCCTTCATTCCGCTGCTCAGTGGCGTCGCTGTCGCGCCGTCGGTTGGCGCTGTGATTGGTGCTGGCGTCGCCGTGCTAGTCGGTGAGTACTTTCTCCGGCGCGAGCCGATTCGTGTGCTATTCAATGCATCGCAACTGACGATAGCTGTGGGGCTTGCCGTGTTGGTCTATCGGTCCTCGGGCGGTGAAGCGCTTGAATACGCTGGGATTGGTAACCTTGCCCCCTTTGTAGCGGCGTTCGCCACGTTTTTCGTCAGCAATGCAGTGATGTTTGCGGGTGTTGTCTCGGTCAGCTCGCGCGAGCGGTTCTCCGAAGTGTTGGCCAGAGCCGCCGGTGGTGCCGCGCTGGTATACGATCTGATCGGCATTCCGTTGGTCTTTGGATTTGCCTACGCATACGTCCGTATCGGGTGGGTCTGGAGCGGCGCCTTGCTCATTCCGCTCCTTGCAATCAGGCAGATGTACAAAGTCAACCGCGAACTGCAAACCGTAAACGAAGACCTCTTGCAGCTCATGGTCGCCGCAATCGAAGCGCGCGACCCGTACACATCTGGCCATTCGCAGCGAGTCGCCGAATACTCGAAAATTGTCGCTAGGGCCGCAGGCTTGGGACCTCGCGCCACCGAACGAGTCCACACGGCCGCGTTGCTCCACGACGTCGGCAAGATTCATGAGGAGTTTGCACCGATTCTCAGGAAACCCGGCCGGCTTTCGGACGCCGAGTTTGCAATTATGAAGTCACATTCGGAAAAAGGTGCCGCCTTAGTTGGTCGCGTCACGCAGTTCGAGGACCTAGTGCCCGCCGTACGCGGTCACCACGAAGCGTGGAATGGGTCAGGCTACCCGGGTCAGCTTGCTGGAGAGAAAATTGATCTTTGGGCACGAATAATTGCATTTGCGGATACGATTGACGCCATGACTACGGATCGTCCTTACCGCGAGGCTCTAAGCACTGACTCGGTTCGCGCGGAAGTCATCCGCGAAGCCGGCCGACAATTTGACCCGCGCATTGCAACTGCGCTCACATCGGACTCCCGGTGGGCCGAAATGGCAAACGCGATTCGTGAGTATCGGCACTCTCACATCCCGCAGACTGCCGAGCGAAGCGTTTCCCGACATTCGTCTGCCGATGCTGGATCCGAACAGGCCCTAGTTTAGAGGAGCTTTGTGGCGGCTGCCACGAACCGTGACATCTTTGCGGCATGGTAAGGAACAGGCGGTGCGAACGCAGCAAGGGCGTCACGAGCATCTTTGGACTTGCCGATCGCGCAGAGTGCGATCGCGAGCCCGCTTACGAAATAGTCGGTACGCCTAAATCCGCGTGCCTTCCATAGCCAGTCGCCTAGCCGGTCGGCACACAGGCGGCATAGCGCGATGTCGCCGCGTGCTGCGGCAAACCGTGCGAGCGTTGCGATGTAGTAAAGTCGCTGTCTGATGATTGGTTCGTTCTCAGCGCCGTGCGTGGCCCGCTCGACGAACTCCCGGTTAAGGCTTGGTGACTGCGCTTCGAGGTCGATCATTGCCCGCAGAATGTCCATGCTAGCGCGCGCATGTGGTGCTTCAATCTGACGCACCCAGGGCGCCGCCACTGAAATCCACTCTTCGGAACGGGTTAGCTCACCAGCCTCGAAATAGGTCCAAGCGACGACGTCGGCTGCGGCTGCGGCCTCGTTTACCAGATGGTGCCGCGCAGCGTGCGCGAAGGCGTCTGCGGAAGCATCGGCAGCTCTCTCGAATGCGCCAATAACCCTGAGCGGGACGGTCAAGTTCCTCAGCGCATGACAGTAGCCGACCACGGATCCGGTGTCACGCTCGGTGGTAACCAGATCTGCAGCTGAGGCGAGCGCGATTGCAAGATCTCCGCATTCTGTGTTGTAGATTAGGCGCACGCGAAGGGCGCGCGCCGCGACCGATGATCGTCTCCGGTCGAGGAGTTCCGCTTGCTCGAAGAAGAAGGAAAGTTCAGCGGCGTCGAACAGGTTCGCAGCAGCACGTGCGCCCATCCACGCTGCTTCGGCACGATGCTCACTGTCCGCATGGGTCGCCAACACGCACCGTTTAGCTCTGGCGACGGTCAAGCTAAGATCGCCTGTGGCGAAAATCGACGCCTCGGTTTCAATTAACTCCAGGTTGGTGTGCTCGGCTACGGTTGGGCTAAGCCTACGCTCTGCGCCTAGCGCCCCATTTAGCGACGTCTGGATTTCGGGCCATGCGCCGATAGCTCTGAGGCTTGCAATGCGCGTAACGCAGATCCGAAAACGAGCGCCATCATCGACAGCCAGGGTTAGCGCAGTATCAAGCGACGCGATAGCATCGTCGTGCATACCATTAGCCTGGTAGTGGGCAGCGGCGTCTTCGAGGGCTATTACCGCGCGGTCGGGTGCGCCACCGTGCACGAGGTGCCTCGCGGCCTCACTCACCACCCCTGCTTCCTTTGATCGGTGTCCCTCACCCAGAAGAACCTCACCGCACCGGTGATGCAAAAGCGCGCGCGGAGCTGGGCGCATTTGATTTGCGAGTTCTTCTTGCCACAAATCGTGAAGTACCAGGGATCCAGGTTCGCCCTCAACACCCGAGATCCCGAGTTCGTCCACCTCTGCAATGCATCCATAAAGTTCAGCAGTAGACGCCTCGAGAACTGAACCGACCCTCGGAACTGTTGCGTAGCGGCCGAGCAAAGCGCAGCAGTGCAACACTCGTTGAGCAGGGGGCGACAAGCGGGCTACGCGCCCGCGCATTAACACGCGAAGGTTCGATGGGAGTGCCTCACCGTTTCCGGTTTCCGTCCAGTGTCGGGCTACCTCTCGTACGAACAGCGGGTTGCCACCGGTTACTGGAAAGGAATCCTCTGCAACGCGCGCTGCCCCCTCGACCGTTTCTGAGCCTGCAATTGACTGAAACAGCAGCGTCGCCTCCTCCCGGTCCAGCGGTTCGATTACGCGTGACGGCGTCCGGTCTTCGGCGAACGCGGCACGCAACTCGGCAATCCGCGATTCCAGTCGCGCGGTCATCAACCACATCACCGGGAGTCCCGGGGCGTGCTCGACAATCCACGTCAGCAAGCGGAGCGATTGATGGTCGATCCAGTGCAGGTCCTCCAACAACAGAATGAGCGGTCCTTCGTGCGACAAGGCGCTCAAAAGGTCCTGCATCGATGCCCGGATGCGCGCCTGGATCGCCTCAGCCTCCTGCGATTTTCCGCTCAGGATGTCGTCCTCGGTCCTGTGCTCAATGAGCCGCCGCAACTGGGCAATCGATTCAGGCGCCGCTCCGATGGCCCCTTCGGATTTGAGGAGTGTGGGAAGCAGTTCCGTAAACACGCTCATCGGCCGATCCATGTCGCTTGGCTGGAGCCGGGACGTGATCGGCCGCCATCCACGCATTTCCGCGTGCGCGGTAAATGCACGTGCGACCGCCGTCTTTCCGATGCCGGGCGGGCCCAGCAACATCGCTGTGCACGCAGCGCCGCTGCCAGCCTGGTCGAGGCGCGAGTTGAGCCATGCGAGTTCCTGCGTGCGCGCGATCAGCGGCCCGTCCCCGGCACGCGGGACGCGAAATGACGGCTGGTCCGAAATCCGACGGCGCAACAGCTTCGCCGGCACGCGAATCGACTCGTCGCGCGTTCCAATCTCCCACAGAAAGCCGTCGAGGATGCGCAGCGCTTCCGCCTTCGATCCACCCATCGCCGTGGCCTCGGCCAGCGCCAGAGTGCCCTCCTCATTGAGCGGGTCGGTCGCCAGGCAGGTGCGTGCCAGCAGCTCCACATCTTGCCAGCGGCCCTCACGACGGGCGACATCAATGTGGCGAAGCGTCGCACGACGAATCTGGGCCCCGGCATCGCTGCGGAGCCGGTCTACCCACTCGGCATAGGCGGGGGTCAGTCCGGGTTGGTAGAACGGGAGGATGTCGGCGGGGTTCGGGATGTCCGTGATCGCCACCGTCGCCGGCCAGCCGTCACCGAGGACGGCGCTGAGGTCGCATCGAACACGATCGGGCTCCACGCAGAGGTCGTCGCCGTCGAGGTCGAGTTCGAGTCCCGCGCGTTTGAGGCGATACACGATCTGACGGAGCGAGTGTCGCCGCGCCGGATCGGCGACATCAGTCCAGATGAGCTCCAGTAGTTCCGCCCGCGGAATGCGCTTGCCGGCTCGCACGCCAAGGTAGAGGATAACGGCGAACAGGACGGCTGCGTCCGGGCGCACACGCGCTCTGCCTAGCGCGATTTCGCACGAGCCGATGGCATTGATCCGGACGGTCGGTTGGCGCAGACACTCCTCCTTTCCCGGACGAAGGGATGCTGGACACTGACCGCCAGGCGTCACAGCCTCGTCATCGGGGAATCGCTATTCTACGGTTTCTGGCTCTCTCAGCAACCTTTGCATCGTTCAACATGACCGAAAAACGCCAAAACTTCGCCACCGGCACCCCCTGGGAGCCCGTCGTCGGCTACTCACGGGCTGTCCGCGTGGGCAACACGGTGCACGTCTCCGGCACGACGGCCACCGCACCAGACGGCACGGTTGAAGGTTCCGGTGACGCCTACGCGCAGGCGATCCAGAGCCTCAGAAACATCGAAAGCGCCCTGACCCGCGCTGGCGCATCCCTGAAGGACGTGGTCCGTACACGCATGTACGTCGTGAACATTGCCCGTGATTGGGAGGCCGTGGGCCGCGCCCACGGCGAGTTTTTTGGCGGAATCCGGCCAGCGACTTCGATGGTCGAAGTGCGCGCGCTGATCGATCCGGCCATGCTTGTCGAAATCGAGGCCGAAGCGTTCGTTGACTCTATTTGACGCCCACCGTGTGAGGTGACGCCGTGCAGGGCGCCTGAGCACCAAAGAGGGGCATGCAGAAATAGTTTCCAAAGGAAACTATTTCGGATATCGACGGCCGGGGGAGATGAGTCGGCCCCACCGAATCCGGAGGCGATGACGCCGAAGTGACGCCCTGAGGTCAGCATGCTTACGCGTCAAGCAACAGACGCGGAGCGGAGCGAGATGGTACGGCCGGTTGCACGCCCGACGGGCGCCCAATCCGTGCGTGCCCGGTCGTATCATCGCCCGACCAATGTGACCCGCAGCACAGCGTCGGTGTGCGGCGACAACGGCTCACTAACGCCGGGCGTCGGCAGTCGTCGCACGGGCATGAGACCAAGATCGCTCCCTCGGCTTGTTGTGCTGCTCGCGGTCGTCGCGTGCGGCAGTGGCGGGCCTGCGGCTCCGGCGCCGACGGGTTCCAACTCGCCGCCGTCGTCCACACCGACAACACCAACACCGACACCAACACCCGCTCCCACAGGGCCGCTCGCTGAGCGGTACCCGGGCGACGCAAACATTGCCTCCGATCCCGACGTCCTCTTCACCGAGATGGCGGACGAGGCATCACTCGCCGAGCTCTTCGCGCGCTGGAGCGCAAACAGCACCGCCAACTCGATTGCGCTCGACCCCAGCACCTTTGCGCCCGGTAGCCCCGGCCGCCAATCGCTACGCCTGTTCACCACCGCAGGGCAGGGAGGGCCGGGCACCGTGCGCACTGCCATGCTTTACAAACACTTCCCATCAGGCTTCACCGGCACCGTGTTCGCCCGCTGGTACGTGAAGTACAACACGGTCGGCACCTTTCACCATTCCGGGCCGCGGCTCGGCGGCAACAACCCACTTTCGGCGACCTCGCCCAATAGTCCGGCGGGGGTCAAACCAACTGGCGCCGACTTTTTCTATCTGGGCGCCGAAACCAGCCAGGCGAAAACCTCGCCTGCGTTGCGCTCCAACTTCGACTTCTACAACTACTGGATGCACCAGCGGGGGACGACCTTCTTTCCGGGTCAGTTCTTCGGCAACAGCTTCGTGAATTCGTCCGCGGTGAGCATTGACCTCAGTGCATGGACCTGCATTGAAGTGCAGCTCACGCTCAACGAACCGGTCACGAGCTTCAACGGCGAGATCGCGCTGTGGATCAACGGCGTGGAAATGGCCCGGGTGAAACAGGGCACCGTCGGCACATTCACCGAAGACAACTTCTCGCCGAGCGCGAGCGGCTCGCCATTTGAAGGCTTTCAGTGGCGCAATACGGCGAGTTTGCCGATCAACTATTTCCAGTTGCTGCACTTTGTGGACAACGATCCAACAGGGCTCATGAACAGCGTGAACTACGATCACATCGTGCTGGCGCGGAAGTACATCGGGCCAATGAAATAACCGCGCGGTGAGGTGCTAGAACCGCACGCCGATGGTGACCATATCCCGCGCCACCCGCTGATGGCGCCGCAGCTCCACAAACACCGATGGCCCGATGACCACCGACGCGCTCACGCCCACACCGGCATTCCAGCCGGTCTTGGGAGCGTCGCCGGCGAGCCCGTACTGCCCGAGTCCGGCGATGAGATAGGGCGTGACCAGCGGAATGGGCGCGGCAATCACCACGCTCACCGCCGCTGCAAACCTTCCTGAGTCACTCGGCACATCCAGCGCGTACACATCGCCCCGCACGCCGGGGAGAATCGGTAGCTTCAATTGAAGCGAGACATTGCCGTGCCCGCCGCCCGAACTGCCGCCGCGAGTACCCATACCGGTGCCGCCGCCCAGTCCGAGTGAGAACTGCGCCTCGGCTGCCGCAACGGGCGCCGAAAGTGCCAGCGCGAGAATTACCAGTCGATGAAGTCGCATGGCGCTACCGGCTCACCGGCTCCAACCGCACCACCGCCGTCTTGGCTCCGCGCTGCCCGTCAATCGTGAGATAGATGAACCCATCCAGCCCCTGCTTCACCTCGCGCACGCGCCCCTGGCGACGGAACATCGTCTCGCTCTCGAGCATGTTGCGATTGGTGGGCCCGCCAACGGTGAGCCGCGCGAGGTACTGCCCGGCCATGCCGCCGGCAAAGAGACTGCCGCGCCACTCGGGGAACTTGTCGCCCGTGTAGAACATCAGCCCCGATGTGCCAATGGACGGCACCCACACGTGAATGGGCTGCTCCATGCCCTGACGCATGGTGCCGGCGTGAATCGCAGTGCCCGTTTGATAGTTGACGCCAAAGACAATCACCGGCCAGCCATAGTTGCGCCCCGGCTGCAGCACGTTGACCTCGTCGCCGCCCTGCGGGCCGTGCTCGGTGGTGAACACATCGCCCGTCACCGGGTGAATCGCGAGCCCCTGCACATTGCGGTGCCCATAGGTCCAGATCTGCGGCAGCGCGCCTTCGCGCCCCACGAATGGATTGTCCGCGGGTACGCGGCCGTCGTCGTGCAGGCGAATCACCTTGCCGTGG
>JARIET010000087.1 GCA_031127185.1 Gemmatimonadota bacterium
TGGCACAGCACGATGGGAAGTCCTACGGACTTGCCCCAACCCCCCATCCTGCATAGCTTTATCGTCACATCGCAACAAGTGGATCGGCCTCGCTGCCGTTCCCACCCTCTGGCCCTCGTCCGATCGTCGTGGACATCGTGCTGCAGGGTCCGAGAATCACCCGTCGGGCTGGAAGGTCAGCGCGGCGCGGACTGCATTCGCGGGCCCTGAGGGAATGAGGGTCCGCGATTTTTTTGTCCCAAGCTGGAGGAGTGCAGAGATTCAGGATACGACAAAGCGGGGGCCGCGAGTCAACCGGCAAATCCGCATCAGTCCCGTTCGGGTCATTGGCGCAGATGGCGGCCAACTCGGCGTGATGGAAGTGGACGCGGCGCTGGCCGCCGCTGTGGAGCAGGGTTTTGACCTCGTAGAGGTTGCTCCGCTTGCCAGGCCCCCGGTGGTCCGGATCATGGACTACGGGAAGTACAAGTTCGAAATGGCGAAGCAGGCCCGCATCGCCAAGAAGAAGCAGCACGTGATCGAAATCAAGGAAGTGAAGTTCCGCCCCGGGATTGAGAAGCATGATTTCGACACGAAGGTCAATCACGCTCGCCGGTTCATTGGTGAAGGGAACAAGGTCAAGGTGACCCTGATGTTCCGCGGCAGGCAGATTGCGCACCCCGAGCTGGGGCGCGCAGTGGTGGAGCGGGTGGCGCAGGCACTTGCCGACATCTCGAAGATCGAGACCGACGCCCGGTTGGAAGGGAAGGCCCTCACGATGATTCTCACGCCCAAGTAGGGCGAGGACGAAAAAACAGATGCCGAAGATGAAGACACACAAGGGCGCGAAGAAGCGCTTTTCCATCACGGGAACGGGAAAAGTGCGCCGCCTCAAAGCCTACAAGAGCCACATCCTCACCAAGAAGACCTCCAAGCGGAAGCGCAATCTTCGCCGGGCCGCGATGATCGCGACCAATGGCGAGGCAAAGAACCTGCGTCGCCTGCTGCAGGCATAACCGGAGAGCACGATGCCACGCGTAAAATCGAACGTCGTTCGTCATAAGCGAAAGAAGCAGATCATGAAGGCGGCTCGCGGCGCCTTTGGCGGTCGCAGCAAGCTCTGGGGCCCCGCAAAGGAGACCGTCGAGCGCGGTTGGGTCTATGCCTACCGGGATCGCAAGAACAAGAAGCGCGAGTTCCGTCGCCTCTGGATCGTCCGCATCAACGCGGCTGCGCATCTCCACGAGATGACATACAACGCGTTCATGAACGGGCTCAAGAAGGCTGGAATCGAAGTGGACCGGAAGATCCTCTCCGACATCGCTATCAAGGATCCGAGCGGATTCGCCGCGCTCGCCGACAAGGCAAAGAAGGCGCTGGCGGCGGCGTAACGGGGAGTGACCCCGCTCACGCTTCAGGAGTTCACCGCCCTCGTCTCGTCCTTTCAGGACGAGGCGGGCGCGGCGATCGACGGCGCTGACTCGGCCGAATCGCTCGAAGCCACGCGCACGAAGTACCTCGGCCGCGCCCACGGCTGGCTGAAGGACATTTCCGCCAAGCTGGCGCAGCTCGACAAGGGTGACCGCGCCGCAGCCGGCCGCCTCTTCAATGACGCGCGCCTCGCGGTCGAGGCGGCGATGGAATCACGGCAGGGCGCACTCGCCCCCGCCCGCGCCGGCATCACGCTCGCCGACCCCACGATGCCCGCACGCCGCGCATGGAAGGGTGCCGTGCACCCGGTGACCGCGGTCATTGATGAGATGATCGAGATCTTCCGCGAGCTTGGATTCACCGTCGCCCTCGGTCCGGAGGCGGAGAGCTCGTGGTATAACTTTGGCTCGCTGAATTTCCCGGCCGATCATCCGGCGATGGACCTGCACGACACCCTGTACATCTCCGACGACCTGTTGCTGCGCACGCACACGTCGCCGGTGCAGACGCGGACCCTGCAGGGGTATGCACCGCCCATTCGCGTGCTCATTCCCGGCAACGTGCATCGGCGCGATCCCTTTGATGCATCGCACGCACCAACCTTTGCGCAGGTGGAAGGCCTCGTGGTCGACGAAGGAATCACCTTTGCCGATCTCAAGGCCACGCTAACGCATTTCGCCAATCGCTTCTTTGGATCGACGAAGACGCGATTTCGGCCGTCCTATTTTCCGTTCACCGAACCCTCGGCAGAGATGGACGTGCTCTGCGGCGTGTGCAAGGGGAGCGGCTGCAGTGTGTGCAAGCAGTCGGGCTGGATCGAGATCCTCGGTAGCGGTCTCGTGCACCCCGCCGTCCTGGACTCGGCCGGTGTGGACAGCGAGAAGTACACGGGCTGGGCATTTGGCATGGGGCCCGGGCGTACGGCGCTCGCGCGCCACGGCATTCCCGACATTCGCATTCTCTACGATTCGGACGTGCGGTTCCTTCAACAGTTCGCGCGATGAATATCTCGCACGAGTGGCTCAAGGCGTTCGTTCCGCACGCACTTTCGGCGGAGCAGTTGCGCGATCTCCTCACGGCGCACGTTGCCACGGTGGAAGGATTCGAGCGTACCCGAACGGAACTGAGTGCGTTTGTCGTGGGCCAGGTGGTCGAAAGCGAGAAGATCCCCGAGACCCGACTCTCGTTCAATAAGGTGGATGACGGGTCAGGATCACTGCTTGAAGTCGTCTGCGGCGCGCCGAACGTGACCGTTGGTGCGAAGTACCCGTTCGCGCGCAGCGGCACGACGATGCCCGGCGGCTTGCTGATCGAGAAGCGAAAGATTCGTGGCTTTACATCGAACGGCATGCTCTGCTCGCCGCGCGAACTCGGCCTTGGTGACGATCACGACGGCATTCTCGAACTGACCACCGACGCGGCGACGGGCACACCGCTGCTCGATGTGCTGCCGCTCTCTGACACCCGACTGGTGGTGGACGTGCTGCCAAACCGGCCAGACTTGCTTTCGCATCAGGGGTTTGCCCGCGAAGTGTCTGCGCTCACGAACACTCCTGTCGCTGTGCCCGCCGAGCTCGGCGCGATTCCGCTGCCGCCGACCGCGGTCATCGGCGCGCGAGAAGCAAAGGCGGGCGCCATCGCGGTGCGGCTCGCCGATACAGCCGACTGCCCCCGCTATTGCGCGGTGGTCGTGCGCGGCGTCAAGGTGGGCCCCAGTCCGGACTGGCTGCGCGCGCGCGTGGAGTCGGTGGGCGGACGTTCCATCAATAACGTCGTGGATGCGACGAACTACGTGCTGCACGGGCTGGGTCAGCCGGTGCACGCATTCGATCTCGCGAAGCTCGGTGGCAGTACGATCAATGTGCGCCGCGCGCGGCCGGGGGAATCGTTGGTTACCCTCGACGGTGTCGATCGAACACTCGACGGCTCCGTGCTGGTCATTGCAGACGCCGATCGCCCGGTTGCGCTGGCCGGCATCATGGGTGGAAAGGCGAGCGAAGTCACCGAGTCCACCACCGACGTGCTGCTCGAAGTCGCTGCCTTTTCGGCCAAGGTTGTTCGTGGAGGACGGCGGCTCGTGGGGCTCAACACCGATGCCAGTTATCGGTATGAACGCGGCATCGATGACGTCGCCGTGCCTCGCATCGCGGCGGTGGCCGCGGGCCTGCTCGCGTCGGTGAGCGGTGGCACCGTTGAGCACATGGTGGTGGTGGGCGACATGCCCGCGCCGCGGCCGCCGGTGTCGCTCCGGGTTGCGCGCGTGGGGCGGCTGTTGGGTGATGTGGTCAATGGCGCCGAGACTCGGGCGCTGCTCGAGTCCATCGGGTTCGGCGTGACCGGCGGCTCCGAGACCTTCACGGTCACGGCGCCCTCGTGGCGCCACGACATCGCCCGCGATGTCGATCTCATTGAGGAAGTCGCGCGGTTGCGCGGGTACGACCGGTTACCGGATACGCTGACGGGCGCGCGCCCGGGCAACGTACCCGACCATCCGATGCACACCGTCTCCTCGCGCGTGCGCGCGGCGTTGACTGCGCTCGGGCTCCTTGAGATTCGCCCGCTTCCGTACGTCGCGGCGAGTGGAAGTGACGCGAACGTCCTGGTGCGTGTGCGTAATCCGCTGGGCGAGGACGAGCCCTTCCTCCGGCGGCGGCTCGCCGACACGCTGGCGCGCCGTGCCGAGTACAACCTCACGCGCATGCAGGGCGATGTGCGGATCTTCGAAATTGGCACTGCGTTCATTCCCGAGGGCTCCGGACTGCGCGAGGAGATGCGCGTCGGTGCGCTGGTGATGGGGGCGCGGCGTCCAGCGCACTTCACCGAGCCGGTCCCACCGGCCTACGACGCGTGGGATGCGAAGGCGCTGGGCGAGGCCATTACGATTGCGGCCTGGCCGGGTGCGCGCGTATCACTCGCGGCCGGGACCGCTGGCGATCTGTGGACCGTCACCGTGGACGGCACCGTGGTGGGACGCGTGTATCAGGCTGCGCTTGATGCACCGATTTGGGCGTCGCCGGCGTTTGGCATCGAGATCACGCTGGGGGACATGCCTGCGACGCCTGTGGCAGCTCGAGGCGCGCATAACTACGCGGATCGGGCCGGCGCCGCGGGCGGGGCGCATGTTCGCTACCGGTCGCTCCCCAGCACGCCGGCTGCCGAGTTTGATCTCGCCTTTGTGGTACCCGATTCCATCGGCGCCGCGCAGGTGGAGTCTGCACTCCGCACGGCTGGCGGCGACCTGCTGGAATCGGTTGTGGTCTTCGATGAGTACCGAGGCGACAAGGTGCCGCCAGGTACGCGCTCGCTGGCCTGGCGATTGACGTTCAGGCACCCGGAGCGCACTCTACGGGAGAAGGAGATTGAGGGGCGGCGTGCGCAGCTCCTCAAGTCCCTCAAAGAGGAGCTCGGGATCGTTGTCAGAGCCGGCTGACGTGTTGGCATTTGCGGAACTGGAGACCCTCGTGCGAAATCTTGGCGAGGAACTCGCCGGCTTCCGAAAACGCGCGCACACGGCCGAAGCCCGGCTGCAGGCCATTGCCACCAGCGGTGGCGGTGGCGACGCCGCGGCCGAAGAGCGGGTAGCCTTGCTCGAGGCCGAAAATGCCAGGTTGCGCGCCCGGTTGCGCGAAGCGTCGGACCGCACTGATCAAGTGCTCGATCGCGTGCGCTTCCTTCGTCAGCAGCACGACAGCGGTCCGTCCATTCGATGAGCGCGCCCAAGCATTCCACGCGCGTCACGATTTGCGGCGAAGAGTACACGCTTCGCACGGACGCTTCGCCGGAGCGCACGCGGGCCATCGCCGCGCACGTTGATCGCGCGATCCGCGATGTCATGGGGAGCGCGGCGGTGGTCGAGTCGCACAAGGCGGCGATCCTCGCGGCGCTCTCGATTACCGACGACCTCTTCAAGGAACGCGAGGGCCGGGCCGAGGTCGGCAAGTCAATGCGGGCGCTGTCGAGCGAACTCCGCCGGTGGCTTCCACCCGGCAAACGTGGCGGGGCCACGTGACCGGGCTGCCGTGGATTGTGGCGATGGTCGCGGTCGCGTCGGCTGCGTGGGCGTTCGTTGCGGCGCGCCGCGCACGGCGTGCCGCGGTCGCGGCAGAGGAGCGCTTGTCCGGACTCGCCGAACAGCTTCGGCAGGCGCAGCAGCTGGCGATCGTGGGAAGGCTGGCTGGGGGTGTCGCGCACGACTTCAACAACCTGCTGACCGTCGCAAGGACCTATTGCGACTTGTTGATTGAGGAAACGGCCCAATCTGATCCGCGCCTTGCCGACCTGCTCGAAATCCGGCGCGCCACCGACCGGGCGGCGATGCTCGCGCGACGGTTGCTGTCGGCGGGCCGCGCGCACGATTTTGATCCGCGGCATCTCGACCTCAACGAAACAGTCCGCGCCTTGCAGGCGATGTTCGGACGCACGGTGCCTGAGTCGGTGAGGCTGGTGGCACGCCTGGAGCCGGGACTGACGCCCGTACGAGGCGACGCGGGCTTGCTCGAGCTTGTGGTGATGAATCTCGTGCTCAACGCCATCGATGCGATGCCGTCCGGCGGGACGTTGACCATCACGACGTCACTGTGCGCCCCGATCGGCGACGGCAGCGTGTCGGCCGTCGAGCTGACGGTCAGCGACACGGGGACGGGCATGGACGACGCAACGCAACAGCACGTCTTCGAGCCGTTCTTTACGACCAAGGAACCCGGGAAGGGCACGGGACTCGGCCTCTCCACGGTTTACGCGATCGTTGAACAGCATGGCGGACGAATTCGAATCAAGAGCGAACTCGGCCGTGGAACGACCTTCTCGCTCGTCTTCCCTGTGATCGCCGAAATCGCCGATTCCCCACGTGATCCGCCTGCCATCGGCGATGGACGGGCCGGCGGGCCGGCGGCACTGCGCAATTCGACCGACTCCGCGGCGCCGCACGCGAGCCGCGCGCCGCACGTTTCTATGCCCCGAGTACCGTCCGCACCGCGAGCATAAGCTCCGTCGGGGTGAAGGGCTTGAGCAGGATCGATACGGTGTCCTGCGTTGCGTGTTCGTCGGTTGTCGCTTCCACCGCACCGGTGACCAGGATCACGCGCAGGTCGGCGCGCTTCCCGATCAAGCCGTCCAACGTCGCCCGGCCGCCGCTCGTCCCCGGCAAGTTCCAGTCGAGGAGGACGAGCGCGATATCTGGCGCGTGGAGGTCAAACAGGTGGAGTCCCTCCTGCCCGGAGCTGGCAAGGAGCGTCTCGTATCCAAACTGCTTGAGCAAGCGATCAATTACCTTGCGGATTCCTGGCTCATCATCAATGACGAGGATCTTCTGAGCTGCGTGGACGTGGGCACTCATTGCCGGAGCCCCGGAGCCGACGAGTGGAGATTCCATTGCGCCGACCAGGCCAGAAACCCGTCCTCGGTCATCGGGCGTGCCGTAAAGAAGCCCTGCATCTCCTCGCAGCCCAACCCCTGCAGCAAGTCCCATTCGGGGCGCTGCTGAATGCCCTCGGCGACTGAGGTCATCTGCAGATTACGGGCGAGGGCGACGCTGGCCTCAACCACGGACCGCTTGGACGTCGATTCCGTGGAACCGTGTACGAACTGACGATCGATCTTCAGCTGATTGAACGGCAAGCGGCGCAACTGCGACAAGCCCGATTGCCCGGTGCCGAAGTCGTCGATGGCCAGATTGAAGTCCTTGAGGCGTAGGCGCGTCGCCACCTCGAGCATGCGGATCGCATTTTCGGCGACGGACCGCTCGGTCAATTCAAGGGTGACGCGATTCGGAGCGGTTCCCGATTCAAGCACAATCGCCTCGACCCGGTCCGGCAAGGTGACATCGTCAAAAGCCCCCGCGTGCACGTTGACGGCCACGTCGAGGTCCATCCCGCTTTCCCGGGCGCGCCCGGCGAACGCTATAGCTTCGCCGAGCGTGAAGTTCAGCAACCACTCGCCTAGCGGTTTCGAGGCCTCGCACATCGCAACGAAGATGTCGGGAGTGACCGTGCCGTAATCTGGATGGCGCCAGCGGGCGAGGGCTTCCACGCCGGCGACGCGGCCCGTTGCCATGTTGATCTTCGGTTGGTACAAGAGGTGCAAGGCACCGGAGGGTAGTGCCTCCCGCAGCTTGTCATGCGGGACCGGGCTCGCCGTTTTCCGTTTCGGCGCGTCGCCAAAGATGCCAGTGTTCAGCAGCGGCTGCAGTTTTTCCACTGTCAACGGCTTGGCGACGGCGCCTAACACACGCAGGCCCTGCTCCTCAGCCAATTGGGACGACGTCTCGAGCACGCGTTCGGGTTCCATGCTCAACAGTATCACCGCGGTCTCCAGCCGCATTTCGGAGAAGGCGCGAATCAACTCGATGCCGTCGGTGTTGGGCATCTTGAGGTCGCAGAGAATCAGGTCGAACGCGCAGCCCGGCGCGGTGACCCGTGCCAGGGCCGCGCGGCCATCCTCTGCTTCCGAGACATTCACGATGCCGACAGACTTCAGTACGCGACGCACCCACTTGCGCACGTGCTCCTGGTCGTCAATCACCAGGACGCGCAGGGCAGCGTTTCGGTCGAGGGCCGTAGCCGTTGCATCTACCATGACAGTCACCTGAAAACCCGCGTCGGCGGGGCCCACCGTACGTCCGGTTGAAGTACTTGGATGTGCTCCGTCGGTTCAGCTTACAAGTCTGCTGCCAGCCCGGGCAACCAGCGTGCGGAATCCGGTCACCCTCTGCGGCGATTGGTTGCCGAACATCGCGCACGTGTTGTAGGGTACGCAGGGTCGTGAAGTCGTGGGTACGCCCGAAGCCGGTCCACCAGTCGGAGGGCAGACGTGCAGGCAGCCAAGAGTGCCATGCCGCCGCTCGGAGCGCCGAACGGTGGCGACTCCGGATTTGAGGGGTTTTTCAACGCTATCCCGCACGCGGTGGTTATCGCTGATCCCGTCGGCACCATCCAATTGGTCAATGCCGCTGCGGAGAACCTACTTGGGTACGTGGCGTCAGAGCTGATCGGCCAATCAGTCGAAGTGCTGGTCCCTGCGGATGTTCGCGCAGGACATGCTGTGGCGCGATCCCAGTTTGGGCCGGGAGCGCACAGCCCGATGCAGGGCACGTCGCGCACGCTGAGGGCGGTGCGCAAGGACGGCACCCAATTCGCGGCGGTCATCGGCATCTCACACTGGGCATCGGCGCACGGGCCCCGGCTCATTGCCTGCATTCTGGACGACGAGGCCCGCCAGAGTGCTGAACGGGTGGCCGCAGCCGAACACCGCGCGGCGGTGGAGGCCGGTGAGTTGAGTCAGGCTGTGATGTTCTCGGCGCCGTTCGGCATCATACTGTACGACGCCGATTCGGGTGAGTGCGTGTCGGCAAATGCCGCCGCCTCGACAATCACGGGCGTCGCGCACGAGGTGCTGCGCGCGCAGCGATTTCGCGACATCGCTTCATGGCGTGAGTCGGGAATGCTGGACGCCGCCGAAGAGTCGCTGGCAACAAACGAGCACGTCACCCGTGACATCGAGATGGTGACCACAGCCGGCAAGGCGGTGTCACTGACGTGTGAGTTCCTCTCCATCACGCTCCGCGAACGGCCGTTGCTCGTGCTAATGATGAACGATCGGACTGAGCGCCGGACGCTGGAAGCCCAGCTGCGGGTTGCGCAGAAGATGGAGGCAGTCGGTCAGCTCGCCGGCGGAGTGGCCCACGACTTCAACAACCTGCTCACGGTGATCGGCACGTATTCCAGCCTGATGCTCGAGGAGACCCCCGAGGGCGATCCGCGACGCGAAGATCTCGAAGAGATTTTCAGTGCCGCCCAACGCGCCGCCACGTTGACGCGGCAGCTCCTTGCGTTCGGTCGGCGGCAGTTGCTCGATGCCCGTCGAATAAACATGAATGAAGTCGTCAGCGACCTTGAGAAAATGTTGCGCCGGGTTCTCTCTGCGCAGATTGCCCTCGACGTCGTGCTCGAGCCGGATCTTGGCCTGGTGCATGCGGATCCCGGGCAGGTGGAGCAGGCCGTGCTGAACCTGGTCGTGAACGCGCGCGACGCGATGCCGTCCGGCGGTCGCCTTGTGATCGAGACACTCAATGTCGTCAGTCCGCCCGACTCAGATCAGGCTGGCGGACGGCCCAGCATAGGGCGCCGACGCGAACCTCGCCACCGGGTCGCCGTGCGCGTGACAGACACCGGTTTTGGGATGGACGACGCGACGCTGTCGCGGATCTTCGAGCCATTCTACACCACAAAGGAAGCCGGGAAGGGTT
>JARIET010000088.1 GCA_031127185.1 Gemmatimonadota bacterium
GTCGAGGAGATCTGTGCGAGCATTGCGGCGCGCTCGGAACGTTTTCTCGTCACGCGTTCGAATGCCGAGCAACGGGCGGCGCTCACTCTACGGTTCCCCGACGCCATTGCCAACGACGTCGCACGGACGGTGCGCTGGGCCGCCAAGGGCGCCGGCGCGGCGCGCAGTGCACCGAACGGGCGATCTGTGGCGATTGTGACAGCAGGTACGAGCGATCTGCCGGTGGCCGAGGAGTGCGCGGAGACATTGGCCGCACTCGGCATCGCTGCGTTCCGGGTGACCGATGTGGGCGTGGCGGGGATTCATCGTGTGCTGGCAAGCACGGAAGCGTTGCAAACCGCGGCCGCCGTCATCGTTGTCGCCGGAATGGACGGCGCATTGCCGTCGGTGATCGGTGGCTTGGTACGAGTTCCCGTGATTGCCATTCCCACCAGCGTGGGCTACGGCGCAAGTTTCGGGGGGCTGGCCGCTCTGCTGACCATGCTCAATAGCTGCGCAGCCGGGGTGGTCGTCTGCAACATTGACAACGGGTTCGGCGCGGCGATGGCCGCGGCGCGTTCCATAAGTTCGTAAGAGACTTCGCACTTACACATCAGGTCCACGGAGCCACGATGCAGGATCGTCCTGAGGAACTTTCGCAGCGACTCTCACGCCGGATGGCGCTCAAGCTCGGCCTCGGCGCTGGCGCACTCGCTGCGATCGATCAGTTTACCGGTCATCCGATCGAGTCGCTATTTGCCACCGAGTTGGCTGCAGTTCCGGTACAGGCCGGCGCCACGATCATGCGGGCGATTCCGTCCAGCGGCGAACTCCTGCCTGTGATCGGCATGGGCACGGCGCGCAACTATGAGGATCCAGGTCCCGATCAGATCCCGCCGCTCCGCGAGGTGATCAAGGCGTTCCCGCAGATGGGTGGAAAGGTGCTCGATACCGCGCCTTCATACGGCCGCGCGGAGACGGTGGTCGGGGACCTGATGAAGGAACTGAAGAATCGCGACAAATATTTTGTCGCGACCAAGGTCTCACTCGGTGGTCGTGGCGGGCGGGGGGGCGGCGGCGATGCTCCTCCTCCTGGCGCCGACGCGGCCAACGCGTCGCTTGCGCGTTCGCTGGAGCGCTTTGGCACGACCCAGCTCGACCTCATGCAGATATGGAACCTCTCGCAGCCCGACGTTTTGCATCCGCTGCTCGAGGAGTGGAAGGCAGCGAAGAAGATTCGCTACACCGGCATCACCACCAGCAGCGACGGTCAGTACGGCAATCTCGAGACCATCGTCTCGACGAAGAAGTTCGATTTCCTGCAGATCGACTTCGCGATCGACAACCGCAATGCACAGGATCGCATCCTGCCGATGGCTCGGGACAAGGGAATCGCGGTGCTGATCAACCTGCCGTTCGGCCGCGGCCGCCCGTTTCAGAAGGTGGCGGGCAAGCCGCTCCCCGGCTGGGCAAAGGATATCGACTGTACTGATTGGTCTCAGGTGTTTTTGAAGTACATCGTCTCCCACCCGGCGGTTACCGCGGTCATCCCGGGAACCGAGAAGACCGAGTTTCTCGCGCTCAATATTGCGGCGGGCAAGGGCAGGCTTCCGGACGCGGCCATGCGCAAGAGGATCGAAACGGAGTTCGATGCGTTATAATGGAAGGACAGGGGGCGACCGGTTTCGATTGTGTAGGTGGCTCCGTGGCAGCGTGCCCAGGTCCTCGGGTTCCTGGTAAAACACTCGGGAAAATTCCAATCGCGAACAACAACTTCGCCCTGGCTGCGTAACCTGGCCTAACGGCCCGTTACACCAGCAGTGCTCCTCAGGAAGCCCACCCGGGGCGGCTTGAGGAGTATCGCAAATCCGGGGGTAGGGCAGTCGTCCGCCGTCGGCGGCTGCGCGAAACTTTAGACGGCTCATCCAGCAGTGGGCGGCCTGTCGGCCAGCGGCTGGAAACATCAATCGACGGGCTACGCACGTAGACGCAACGGAAGATCTTATGCAAGACGGGAGTTCGATTCTCCCCGCCTCCACTTCAGTGATTCGAGGGCATCCGCGAGGGTGCCCTCGATTGCTTATAGAGATCTGCGGAACGGCCGCCGTTACGTGCGCGATACATGGAGCGGGCGCGGGCAGGTTTCGAGGTAACGGCCAGATAACGCAAGCCATGTAACCTCTACGCATCCCGCACCGGAGGCTTTTCTTGCGTTCGAATCACAGGTATGCTGGGCTTAGGGCTGGTTTTCTCAGCTTGGCTGCTATCGGCTTGATGGCGACGGCTTGCGCCGATGCCCCATCGGCACCCACCGCCCTGAGTGCCGAAGAGGGCATTTCGATGGTGGCCGGCCCGGTGGCGAATGTCACGCAGTCGTATGTGAGCGGGACCACGCCGGTCACGGCATACGACCCGATCTTGCCGGCGCAGGCGGATTTCACCTGGACGACGACGAGCTGTACTACCACTCCCGCCGTCGGGCTCAATGCCAACTGGCAGAATCCGCATCCAGCCGTCACTGGCCTGACGCATCCCTGGCTCAGCCGCTACTTCACGGCCGGATGGATCAACGCCTGGGGTACACCAGGGCAGACGCCGGCATCGGTCGGCCCGGAAGGGCCGCATGGTCGGCAGAACTGGACCAAGTACACCACGGAGATCGAGGGGAACGGCAGTTTCGCCATCCGCCTGCTCGCCGACAACTGTTCGTGGGTCTATCTCGACGGCACGCTCGTCGGCTTTCAGCCCACGCCCGAGACTGAGTCGAATACCTCGTACGGCCTCACCCTGAACGGGTCGCATACGCTTTCCTTTATCATTTTTGATGGCGGCGGAGCAGCCGGCGGCAAGTTTCTCCTGGAAACCACCACCAACCCGCCACCGCCGCTCAATCCGGATCTCGACAACGACGGCCACCCGAACGTGTCGGACGCGTTTCCGATAGATCCGACTGAGTGGGCCGATACTGACGGCGACGGCGTGGGCAACAACAAGGACGCCTATCCGAACGACCCGACCCGCTCCGAACCGGATCCGACGATCACGTTGACGGGCCTTGTGCGCGACTTCAAGAAGACGCACCCGGACTTCGAGTCGTATGTCGGTCAGGACCGCGGGATTGTGGCGGTGGACCTGGGTGCCGACGGCAAGCCGGTCTACACCGGCCTGGCTGGGAACCCGAGCACGAGTGGCCAGACGAATTTCGATCAGTGGTACCGCAACGTGGCCGGTGTCAACATGGCGAAGGCCGTTGACCTCGTGCTGACGCGCCAGCCAGACGGCACGTACCGCTACTCGAACAACTCGTACTTCCCCATCGACAATGAGCTCTTCGGCAATGAGGGATACGGAAACAACTTCCATTTCACCACCGAGATTCACACGACGTTCACCTATCGTGGCGGAGAGACGTTCTCCTTCACGGGCGACGACGACGTCTTCGTGTTCATCAACGGCAAGCTGGTGATCGACCTCGGCGGCGTGCATGGCCCGGAGTCCGGGAGCATCGCGCTGAACACGCTGAATCTGACTGTGGGCAACAGCTATCCGCTCGACGTGTTTCAGGCCGAACGCCATTGCTGCGGTTCGAACTTCTCCATCACCACCACGCTGCAGCTCGTGTCCGAGCCGCCGCCGCCGGTGGACGACACGCCCCCGTCCGTCACGCCCGTCGTGACCGGCACGATGGGCAACAACGGCTGGTATACCTCGGACGTCTCGGTGTCGTGGACGGTGACTGACGGCGAGTCGGATATCACCTCGGCGGCCTGCATGCCATCCACCGTGACCACGGACACACCGGGAGTCACGTTTAACTGTTCGGCCACATCGGCCGGTGGCACGGCAAGTGGTTCAGTCACGATCAAGCGTGACGCGACGGCCCCGACAATTTCGGCGGCCATCATCGCCGGCACACTCGGCAACGGTGGCTGGTACACCAGCGCAGTGACGGTGGGCTTCACCTGCGCCGATGGTGGCTCAGGCGTCGCCACGTGTGCAGCCAATCAGACGCTGAGCACTGAGGGTGGCAATACGTCAGCAGCCGGTATGGCAACGGATGCTGCCGGCAATACGAGCGGCCCAAGCAACACGGTCTCGGTAAACATCGACACGGTGAACCCGACCATCACCTTTGCGGGCAACGCCGGCTCGTACAGCGTTGACCAGCAGGTGACCATCACCTGCTCGACGTTCGATGCGACCTCCGGTATTGCGGCGAGCACGTGCCCGGGAGTGTCCAGCCCGGCATATGCGATCGGCGTGGGTTCACACACGCTGAATGCGTCGGCGACTGACAACGCTGGAAACCAGCATGCCGCGTCCACCTCGTACACGGTGACGCTGAACTCGGACAACATCTGCACGCTCGTTAGGCGCTGGGTAAGCCAGCAGGGCGTGGCTAACTCGATGTGCCAGCAGCTGAAGAACCGCGCCTACGGCGCGTTCATCAACCACGTCAACGCCCAGAGCGGCAAGTTCGTCACGGCGCCTAACGCGGCGATCCTGGTCCGTCTGGCCAAGTTGCTGTTGTAGGACGCGCTGCCTTCGAGTAGCGCGCACAGGATCCCCGGCCCACTTGGGCCGGGGATTCGTGCATGTCGGGCCAAACTCGGCGCGAAACACGACCCTGCCGGACCCACTGAACGGGCGATAGCTTGCCTTGCGATGGCGACCACCGCACAGGCCACCAGTCGTTTGAGTATTGTCACCCTTGGCCGCCTGGGGTTCGACGGACGGGGCTCAGATGATGCCGCGAGGCTTCTCGACCAGCCGAAAAGGCTGGCCGTGCTGCTGTATTTGACGATGTCGCAGCGCGGGGGGACGGTGTCCCGCGACCAGATCGCGGCAGTGTTCTGGCCCGAATCGAATGCGAACAATGCGCGCAACGCGCTCCGCCAGACGCTTTCCTTTGTCCGCGGTTGCCTGGGTGAAGGGTCAGTCACCAGTGTTGGCGTTCACGGACTGGCGGTGGCGGCGACGGTGGAATGTGATGCCGTCCAGTTTGAGTCGTTGCTCGATCGCGACCAGCGCGAGCAGGCACTCAAGCTGTATCGCGGCGAGTTCCTCCACGGGTTTCACGTGGCCGGCTCATCCGAGTTTACCAAGTGGCTTGACATGCGGCGGTCTCACCTGAGCCAGCGCGCTGCCAAGGCGGCCTGGGATCTGTCGGCTGAGGCTGAAACGCAACGAGATTTCCCGGCGGCGGCGTTCTGGGGAAAGCGCGCACTCTCTCACTCGCCGTTCAGCGAGTCAGAAGTACAGCGGTTGCTCCGTCTGCTGGATCGCGTCGGTGATTTTCCCGGCGCGCTGCGCGCCTTTGCCGGGCTGGAGCGATCGCTGCTGGCCGAATTCGGCGCCCGACCAACGGCTGAGACGGTAAGACTCGCGGAGGAAATCGCCACGCGGCAAAAGGCGGCTGGAGTGAGCGATTCGGCGGGGCGCCGGTCGGTGCTCGGACGCCGGGGCACGGATCGCCGTGTGTCCCTGGCGAGGTGGACCGGCGTCGAGAGGCGGTCGAACCCGGATCGCCGCCTGGGAGACCGGCGATCGGGAGGCGACCGCCGGGACTTCAAGTCGTTCCCCAGGCAACTGACGCCAGCGTGGAACCCTAGCGGATCAGCTGCACCCGGTGATTGATTGGCGAGAGCCATTCCACGCCACGTGACGTGACCACGGCATCGTCTTCAAGCGGGATACGTAACTTCCTGCCTCCCCACTCGGGCAGCGGGGTGTAGGCGAAGAGTTCGATTGAAAAGAGGTTCGTTGGGCGAATTTCGAAGTTGAGCCGCCCCGGGTTGAACCAGGCCATTGACGGCCCGATTCCATGACCCCAGTCGCCGACCGAGTGACAGCCGATGATGAACTCGGTGCTCGCGTCGTTGCGCACCTGATTGAATCCCTGCATTTGAGTAAAGCCGGCAGCGGAGATCGCCGCAGTTACTTCGTCCATCATCGCCTTGGCCGTCTTTCCCGCGCGCGCCGTCTTGCGGATCACCTCGCGGACCTTCACAGCCTGGTCGAACGCGCGCTGTATGCTCGCCGGAAGTCGCGTTTCACCTGTTTTTAGGACGTAGGCCATGCGCTTCTGGTCGGTCCACATGTTCAGGTAGCCAACCCCGAAGTCCATCATGATGATGTCGCCGCGCTGAATGATGCGGTCGTTGGACGTGGCCTCAATGCCGTCCGGCCCAGTGATGTACACGCTGGGTACTTCGAATGACGATCCCAGTCCACGCTGGAGCTGCTGCTCCTGGATCCACCATGCCACGTCAGCAAGCGTCGTCACGCCCGGGGTAATCACTTCATTGGACAATGCGCGCTCGGCAATCTGACGCCCGATCTCGGTAGCGTCGCCAAAGGCCACGAGTTCGCTGGCCACGCGTCGCGAACTGAAATCGGAAATGAGTTTATCAGCGCTGACCATCTTCGCGGAAAGTTCCGGTCCGAGGGTCGTCACCAGATGCCGATGCAGCGTATGGCTGAGGCCGTCGGCCATCCCCATTTCGTCCGACGTGTTGATGCCGATCTTCTTCGGATTGCGCGCGCGAACGAATGCTGCCAAATCGCCTGTTCCGGGCACGATGTCGTACGCTCCGCACGCCGCGCGATTGTGGTCCGTGATATCGATGGCCACCCGTTCGATGCGGTCTCCTCCGCGGTCGGTGAAGACGAAGTACCCGATGGACCCAACGTATCCGCGCCCGAGGAGATTCCAGAGCGGGTCGTAGTCTCCCTCGCGCATGGGCACGATCCACATGTCGATGCCGTTCTCCCGCATGGCCTCGGGAAGTACGCGGTCGAACTTGTCGCGTCGGATCTCACAGAGCCGAGCCCAGCGGTTGCGCGACTCCAGATGCGACTGGGCACCGGCCGGGGGCGCCAGAAGGAGCACGGTAACCGCGATGACAATGCGGCGCAGGGCGGGGGCGACGTTCACAGTGTTGCTCCGAGTGAAATGGGACGAGCCGTCCCGGGTGCTGTGGGCGCTAGCCCATTCGCATTTTTGTTTCCACCGTTGGCGCGGCGGTCGGGTACTTCCCGCTGAAACAGGAGTCACAGAACCCACTGGGGCCGTCAGGCACGGACTCCAACATCCCTTCCAGCGAGATGTAGCCCAGCGAGTCCACTCCAATCGCGTTGGCGATCTCCGGCACGCTCATCTGCGCCGCGATCAATTCTTTGCGATCGGGCGTGTCGATTCCATACCAGCAGGGGCCTGTGATGGGGGGCGACGAGACGCGCATGTGCACCTCTCGCGCTCCGGCCGCCCGGATGAGTGTGACAAGCCCCTTGGTCGTGGTGCCGCGCACGATTGAGTCGTCCACCATCACCACGCTCTTGCCGGCCAGGATTTCGCGAACCGGATTGTACTTCACCTTCACCTTGGCATCGCGTCCGGCCTGGGTCGGCTGGATGAACGTGCGTCCCACGTAGTGATTGCGAATCAAGGCAAGTTCATACGGCAGCCCCGACACATCTGAAAACCCCAGTGCGGCCGCATTCGACGAGTCGGGCACGGCGAACACAAAGTCGGCGCCGGGAGCGGGATGCTCCGTGGCAAGCCGTCGGCCGAGCGCTCGACGCGCGCGATCCACCGAACCGCCAAACACACGGCTGTCGGGTCGCGCAAAGTAGACATACTCGAACACACAGCGGTGCAGCGGGGTGGCCCGCTCGAGCTGCAGTGTGCGCATGCCCTTCGAATCGACGGCGATAATCTCGCCGGGCTCCACATCGCGCACGGCCGTCGCGCCGACAATGTCGAGCGCGCAGCTCTCGGACGCGAAGACTGTGGCACCGTTGAGCGTGCCCATGATGAGCGGTCGCCATCCGTGCGGGTCACGCGCGGCAAGCAGCGTGTCGTCGATCATGACCAGCAACGAGTATGCACCCTCGATTCCCTGCAGCGCTTCGGCGAGCTGCCGTTCGGGCGCCTTGGAGTGGGCCCGCGCGAGACGATGGACGATCACCTCGGAGTCCATCGTGGAACTGAAGATGGAACCGCCGGCTTCCAGCGAGGCCCGCAGTTCAGTGGCGTTGGTCAGGTTGCCGTTGTGCGCGAGCGAGATATGGCCGCCGCGAAAACTCACCAGCGCCGGTTGCGCGTTCTCGATCGTGGATGAGCCGGCCGTCGAGTAACGCGTGTGGCCGAGTGCCGTGCGTCCGGTGAGGCCGCTAAGGGCTTCGGGCGTAAAATGGTCGCCCAGCAGGCCCATCTTGCGAAGCGCGCTCGCCTTGCCGTCGCCGGTGGCTACAATGCCGACGGACTCCTGCCCGCGGTGCTGCAGGGAGTAGAGGCCGAGGTGGGTGACCTCAGCCGCTGCGTCATGCCCGCTCACGCCAAAGATGCCGCACATCAGACCGTCACCCCTGCTTCGCTCTCACCGCGCGCAGCTTCGAGTGAAGAATCAATCGCCGCCGACATCGCCCGCTCGAGGGCGCCGTGGAAAGCGTCGTTGAGCGTGGCCAGCGACGCGTTGATTCCATGTCCGGCGCCTGTGATCACGAGACCGTTTTCCGGTGGAGTCGTGGACCCGATCACCGTGGCCGGAACGCCATTCGCCTTGGCTGCAGCAAGCAGGGCGGGGAGCTTGCTCGTCGAGACGATGACACGTCCCTGTGCCTCGCCGAACAGCAGGGCACGTTCCGGGAGGTGTTCCCACGCCGCCAACGAAACCGTTGCGCCGAATTGTTTCGTTGTGTCGGCGATGCAGCACTCAGCCAGCGCCACCGCCAGTCCGCCGTCGCTGCAGTCGTGCGCCGATGTCACCGCGCCTGCCGCGCCCGCGGCCAGTAACGTTTCGATGACCGCGCGCTCCCGTGCCAGATCGCAGCGTGGCGGCGCGCCGGCCACAACACCGTGGATCCAGGCGAGGTACTCGCTGGCGCCGAGTTCATCGGTGTTGTCGCCCAGCAGCACGATCGCATCGCCGGAACCCAAGAACGCCATGCCCGTGGCGCGCGTGATGTCGTCGAGCACGCCGATCATGCCAATCGTCGGCGTCGGGTACACTGCACCAGAGGGATTCTGGTTGTAAAACGAGACGTTGCCACCCGTGACGGGCGTCTCCAGCGCCGTGCAGGCCTCGGCCATACCGCCGACCGACTCGCGAAACTGGAAGAAGACCTCCGGATTCTTCGGACTGCCGAAGTTGAGACAGTTCGTGATTGCCCGGGGCCGCGCGCCGGTGCAGGCCACATTGCGCGCCGCCTCAGCCACAGCGATGCGGCCGCCGACACGTGGCTCCAGGTATACGTACCGTCCATTACAATCGGTCTTGGCGGCCAACCCCTTTTTCGAACCGCGCACCCGAAGGACTGCGGCATCAGCCGCGCCGGGGCCGTAGACCGTGTTTGTGCGGACGGTGGAATCGTATTGCCGGTAAACCCAGCGCTTGCTGGTGATCGTCGGCGCCTCGAGGAGGCGCGCAAGTGTCCACGCCGGGTCCCGTTCTTCAGGGCGCGGTGAAATGGCATGTACGTCGCGCGCGCGAAGGTCGGCAACGTGCGTACTTTCGCGGGCCTCGGGCGTGTAGCTCGGACAATCGGTGACGAGGCGGCTGCCAGGGAACTCGGCCACCACGTGATCGCCTTCGACGACGCGATATACCGGCTCGGCTATGACCTCGCCGATGACTTCGGCGTGAAGGTCCCATTTCT
>JARIET010000089.1 GCA_031127185.1 Gemmatimonadota bacterium
CCCAGCAAGAGCACGACGAGCGTCTTGAAGTCCACTTCGACGATGGCGATGAAGATGAATGCCTGCGCGATCGTCGGCGGGGTGTGGCCGACGTTGAGCGATCCGGGAATCAGCCGGTCATCCACCATTTTCCACGCTTTCCACGCGGCCGTCGTCGGCGCATAGGAGCCGATACCCAGCGTATCGAAGAAGTTGGTCACAAACCCGATGCCGATCTCGATTGGCCTGGGCCATCCTGTTGCGCCCTTGGCGAGGAGCGTCGGCGCCATCAGGCCGAGCATCGTGAGCGATGCCATTGCAATCAACATGCCGATGTTGGCGCCCTCCGGCCCGAACGGAAACGTGAACGTGAACGCCCCGTCGCCATAGACCACACCACCGCCGGCCACCCAACCAAACAGAAGGCCGAGCACTACGCCGATGGCGAGCCCGACGGGCGATGGCGTGCCCGGCTTGGCGCCCCCTTCGGGGCGCACATTCCGCACCCAGCTGAACGCGTAGTACGCGACAAATCCGGCGAGCGCGAGGAAGAGCCAGGCTTTGGGAGTCATCAGGTGACGGGGCCTCTCGAGGGGAGCGAAAACTGGGGTCCGGAGTTGCTTGGTGCGCCCCAAATCTGGCACATCGGGCGCGGAACCGCAGCCGGTGCGCCTGCCGGGTCCCGAAGGTCCGGTTCGGCTAGCGACCGCTCAGCGTAAATTCCATCACGTCGATGCGGCCGAGTTCGTCTGCGTCGCGCGAGAAGAACGCAACGCGCCGGCCGGGCATCGCACTGATGATAAGTCGGTCGATCACCTGACGCGCGACCACTCGGCCGGCGTCGGGGTCGATAATTTCGATCGTGGTGGCGTAAAGTTTACCGTAGTCGATCGCGCGCGAGCTCACCTCCATCTGACCCGGCCGCATCGCGGGCCATCCTTCCTTCCAGGTTTCCTTGGGAGTTCGCAAGAACACCCAGAGCAGGCCGTTCGCGTCCCGTTCGATGCCCATCAAGAACGAATCCGGCGGACGGGTGGGCGAGCCAAGCCCCGACGGTTTTTCGCTAAGGAACCAGGATGGCCTGCGCTGAAACGCACGCACGAGAGTGCCATCAGAGGTCCACTCGGCGAAGTCGTAGCCCTGCGTCCAGGCGGTCCACACGCGGCCGCCAACTGACAACGCAGCCTTGTGTTGCGCACTGAACATCGGGAATCCCCCGGGCGGCGCAACGCGGGAGCCAAATGCCCGTGTCACTCTCGCCTCGGCCCCGGCGAGCGAGAGGAGCTGGAGCGGTTCGGGGGCCGCCGCGCGTTGGTCGGTCAGCGCTGAAGCGACCACGCTGGTTGGCCATGCCACGACAACGGCGTGCGTGACCTGCCACGGAATCGCGATGAACCTGCGTGGCGTGAGCGTGGAATCCACTACCGTAGCCCTGGCATTTGGCGCATCGAAGATGACGACGCTATCACCGGCCCGAGCCATTGGCCACGGGAATTGATACTCCCCCGGCCCGCTCCCCTTTCGCCCAACCGACTTCAGGAACGTGCCGGTTGGGTCGTAAACCGCCGGCAGTTCCTGCTCGAAGAACATCCAGTAGCGCCCGGCGTGATCGGTCGATACCAGCTGCGGCCGGTCGGCCACCACGTCATCCGGCGGCCGCATCGTCGTCAGTGCCTTCGACGTGATCGTACACCGCGCACAACTCACGGCGTCAGGAATCCGTTCCCGCACCTGGGCGCGCGCCACCCCGGCGAGGGTCATCCCGCTCACCAGCAGCGTCGCCGCGCGCCGGATCGTCACCGCGGCGGCACCTGCGTAGTCGTCACGCGCGTGACGTCGCTCCCGTCCGGCCGCACTTTATAGATGTCGCCCGGCGCCCGGTCCCGCGTGGAGCGAAAGAGGATGTACCTCCCATCAGGCGTCCACCCCGCCGGCGTGTCCGTCGCGGCGTGCTTTGTCAGGTTTCGCACATTTCCGCCGTCGGCATCCATCACGTACACTTCGGAGTTGCCGTCGCGCGTGGACCAGAACACCATCGACTTCCCGTCCGGCGAGTAGCGCGGGCCGCCCGAGTGCATCGTTGGTGTCGTCGTCAGCTTCATCGCGCCCGTACCATCGGGGTTCATCGTCCACACCTCCGTCTGGCGCGTGCGGTTCGATGCGAAGGTGATGCGCCTACCGTCGGGCGTCCAAGTCGGCGAGGTCCCCACGGCGGAGTCCGCGCCGAGCTGTTTCTGATTGCTCCCGTCGGCATTCATCGTGAAGATGTACGGGCGCCCGCCCCGCTCCGACCGAAACACGATCTGCTTTCCGTCGGGCGACCAGTCCGGCTCCGAACTGTGATTCGTGCCGTTGGTGAGCGCGGTGACGCCGGAGCCATCGGCGCGCATCGAATAAATCTCCTGATGCCCATTCCGCACGCTCGCAAAGGCAATCGTCCGCCCGTCCGGCGACCACGCCGGCTGATAGTCCACGTTGGCGTGATCCGTCAGCTTGCGAAAGTTCGTCCCGTCGGGATTCGCGGCGTAGATGTCGAAGTTCTGCCCAACCACCTTCACCACCAGGAGCTGTTGCCCATCAGGCGATAGTTCGGCGTCCACAACCGCCGTGTCCGGAGGCGGAGGGGGCACCGGCCGCTCCGTGCAGCTCGCGCGCCGGAAAGGAAAGTTCGTGCCGCGCACGGTACTGTTTGGGCCCGGACCCTCGATGCGCGCGATCACGGAATCCGCACCCCGCTTCCTGTAGATCACACGCTGCGGAAAATCGTGCGCGAGATTCTCGAACACCACCATCGTGTCCGACGCATCCTTATAGGGAAACTTCGTCTCGCGCTGCCCCGATGGAATCGCCGTGTAGACCAGCCGGCCGCTATCCGTCGTAATCCGGATATGCTCGAACTCGCGCAGGGCTCCACCAATCACCGTCCGGCTCGCGCCGATCATCGCGCCGCCGAAGGGCGGCATCCACGTTTCCATCGTCAGCCTGTCGGGGCCGCGCTGCTCCCAGCACCCCGCAAGCCACGCAATGCGGTCGATGGGCGCGGACTGGGCGCGCGCCGGGTTTGCGACCGCAAGCAAACCGCCGGCCAATCCCGCGCGTAGTGCGGCCGTCAGCACGCGATCGGTGATTGTCGTTCGTATCGTCTCTCGCATTGTCAACACATTCCTCGTGAATGGGTCAGCATCAGTCTCGCTGCCAACCACCCGCAGCCGCTTGGACAAATGCGAAGCCTTGGCGATACTGAACATATGAAAATGCTCGTTCTTGGCGCCGGCGGCATCGGCGGCTACTTCGGGGGTCGGCTCGCCGAGTCTGGCACGGATGTCACCTTCCTCGTGCGCCCCAGGCGGCGCGCCCAGCTACTCTCGGACGGCCTGCGGATCGTGAGTCCCGCCGGGAACGCCACGCTCAAGGTCCAAACGGTGGATGCCGAGGGTCTCGCGGCAAACCCGCGCGACTTCGACATCGTCCTCCTCACTTGCAAGTCCTACGATCTCGACTCGGCGATGGACGCGATCGCCCCTGCGATGGCCGCCGGCAGCGCGGTGCTGCCGATGCTGAACGGCATCGCGCACCTCGATCGACTCGACGCTCGGTTTGGCGCCGCAAATGTGCTGGGCGGGAGCTGCTCCATCAGTGTCACTCTGCAGCCCGACGGCACGATCACTCACCCTGACCCGTTGCAGCGTCTCGCATTTGGCGAACGTGATCGTTCGCAGTCCGCGCGCACGCAAATGCTCGCCGACTCATTTGAGCGCACAAATGTGACGTGGGAGCATTCGGCGGATATCGAGCAGAACATGTGGGAGAAGATTTCGTTTCTCTCAGTGCTTGCCGCTGTGAACTGCCTCTTTCGCGCCAACACCGGCGAGATCCTTTCCGCGCCCGGTGGGCGCGGGGCAATCGACAGCGCGCTCCGCACAAACTTCGAGATCGCCACGCGCGCTGGTCATCCGCCGCGCCCCGCCACCGTGGAGTTTGCACGCTCGCAGCTCCTCGATTCGGCGGGCAAGCGGTCCTGGTCAATGCTCAACGATGTCGAGAATGGCGCACCCACCGAAGCCGATCACATCATTGGGTGGCTGCTCGAGCGCGCCCATGCGTTTGACATCGAGGCGCCGGTGCTCTCACTCGCGTACACGAACCTCAAGGCATACGAGGCGCGACGCGCGGCGGGGCGGCTGCCATAGCGTTCACTCCCAGCGAAACACGCGCGTCGAGAGTGCGGAGTAGACTACGAACAGCACCACCAGCATAAGCGCGTTGGGCCAATGCGTGCCCCAGCCGGACCCGTCCCAGACGCCCTGCAGCAACCCCACCGCGTGCGTGGTCGGCATCATCAACGCCGCAACCTTGAGCGCCTGCGGCATCCGGTCGAGCGAAAAAAAGAGTCCTGATACACTCAACATTGGATAGAGCAGCATGGCGCTGATCGGCTGCGCGAACCGCGCCGTGGGCACCACACTGGCAATCACGAACCCGAGCGAGAGTATGCTGAGCGTGGAGAGCAGCAGCGCCACGCCAAAGCTCCAGGTGTTCACTTCCATCACGCCGGGAAAGAGCCGGCGCCCCGCCAACACGAGCAGCGCGAGGCTCGCCACGGTGAAGCAGAGCTTCACGACCACATGAGCGCCGAGTATGGTGACGGGCGAAAGCGGTGTGGCGCGGAGGCGTTTGAGGATCCCGCCCTCACGGTAGATCGAGATGATTGCCACGAGCGACTGCACGCCATTGATCGCGATCACGAGCGCGGCGAGAATGGCCGCGTTGAATGGCGTCGCGGCCGCATCTGCCGGGAGGCCGCGCACCCGATCGGCGCCCGGTTGAATATCGGACACCAGCGTGCCGACCGCCACGAAAAGCACCACCGGCATGATGAGTGTTCCCACGAACCCCATCGGTTCGCGCACAAATACCTTTGTCTCAACCCAGGTCAGTTTCCAGAAGCCGCGGAGGAACGGAGTCGCCACGGCTCAGTCCCGAATCCCGTAGCCGGTGAGTTTCAGGAAGACATCCTCGAGCGTCGGAATCTCGGTGCGAAAGCCGCGCACCTTGATGCCGTCGCGCGCAATCCGCGCGATCACGTCGGTGATGAAGTCATCCCCCTCACCATGCAGCGTCTCGGTCCCGGCATCGGTCGAATAGACCACAGTCCGCTGCGGACAATGCCGCCGCACAAGCTCTGCGGGCGAGCCTACCTCGATAATCCGGCCATGTTCGATAATCGCCACGCGATCGCAGAGGCGCTCCGCCTCTTCCATGAGGTGCGTCGTCATGAACACCGTGGCGCCGCGGTCGCGAATGCCCTTCACGAGTTCCCAGATCGCACGCCGTGCCTGCGGATCGAGGCCGGTGGTGAGTTCGTCGAGAAAGACCAGCTCGGGCTCGTGGATGAGCGCGAGTGCAATGAACAGACGCTGTTTCTGCCCGCCCGAGAGCGTCATGAACCATGCGTTGCGCTTGGCCTCGAGTCCGAGTCGCTCGAGTAGCGCATCGCCATCCACCACGCGCGAGTAGAGCGCCGACCAGAGGTCCACGGCCTCCCAGACTTTGATGCGTTTCTGGAGATGCGCCTCTTGATGTTGCACGCCAATGCGCTGACGGAGCACCGTGGAGTCACGCTGGGGATCGAGCCCGAGCACGCTGATCGCCCCACGGTCTGCGCGCCTGTGCCCCTGCACGCACTCCATCGTGGTTGTCTTGCCGGCACCATTCGGACCAATCAGGCCAAAAATCTCGCCTTCGCGCACGTCGAGCGAGACGTCGTCAACGGCGACGGTTTTTCCGTAGCGTTTGCCGAGGTTGGTAACGGAGATGACCGTGCGCATGGAAGGCACGACGTATGTTAGCTGCGGGTTGTTTCTCGCAATGAGTGGGTCACGCGGGCTTACGTCGCGCCAGCTTCCGCCGAAACACCTTGAGTGCGACGCCGGCGACCGCCTTCCCCACCGCGATGGCATTCAGCGGCGCCAGGCAGACCAGTGCGCTCCCCGCCCAGTAGTCAGGATTGGTGCGCAGGAAGAATCCAACATCAGGGTCTGTCATTTGCCAGCGATCGGGCGCCTGTTCGCGCTCGATCACGGGATAATCCTCGTTCACCAGAAACTGCCCCTCACTCCTGCGCTCCGTGCGTGTCACGCCAACCGCCGATAGCGTCGCGCGGATGATCGATTCCGCGTGCGCTGGCGTCGGCACCCCCGGCCGCGGCCAGAATTCAACGAGGTTGCGCGCGATGAGCAGGTACCCCGATGGGCTCACGGCCTCAGCAAGCCAATAGAGCGGTGTAAAGGGTGCTCGGCGCCGTTCGTGGAAGTACGTGTACAAGCCCATGCGCGCCGGGAGGCCAAGTCGGCGATACGCAGGGTTCACCGCCACCACCGAAGTGTACACCACGATGGGAGCACCGCCGTGACCGCCGACACCGGCCGCGAGCTGGACGCGACGAACCGCCGTCGTACCCACAATCCGACCCTTGGTATCCAGACAGAGCCACACGTAGGTCGCCGCATCGAGCGTCGCATCCAGCGTCTTCCGATCAAACAACGAATAGACGGTGATGAATCGCTCAATCCGATCGTGATCCGCGACAGTGAGGTCGGCTGCATCACAGCGGACGACACGCGCAAAGTTCGGCATCCTGGAATGCATAGCCATGGCAGAAGCATTGCTCCGGGTCGCGGTCCTGCCAAGCGTGTCCAGATACGGAGCGGAGCGGCGGTCGCTCGCGATGTTTCAGCACGCAGCACCCCGGCTGACCTGATTCCGCCAACGGCCCTTAGCGCATTGCCATGGCCTCCAGCCGCGCCACCCGATCTTCCGTCCTCGGGTGCGTGGAAAAGAGTGACATCAGCCCTCCGCCATGCGCCGCCAGCGGGTTCACCTGGGCGAGCGGAGCAGCAGCGGGCGCGACATCCATTGGAATGCGCTTCGCGTATGCGTCGAGCTTCTGCAGCGCGCCCGCGAGCGCACGCGGCTTGCCCGAGATCTCAGCGCCAACCGCATCCGCCTTGAACTCGCGCTGCCGGCTGATCGCCATCTGAATCAGGCTCGCCGCCAACGGCGCGAGAATCATCATCGCGAGCCCCGCGACCGGATTGCTGTTGCCCTCTTCGTCGCGCGAACCAAAGAACATCGCGAAATTGGCGAGCATCCCGATCGCGCCGGCCATCGTCGCCGTCACGGTCTGGAGCAGCATGTCGCGATTCTTGATGTGCGCGAGCTCGTGCGCGATCACACCCTCGAGTTCATCGCGCGTCACGATGCGTATCAGGCCATCGGTCACGCAGACCACCGAGTGCTCCGGATTGCGGCCGGTGGCAAATGCGTTGGGCTGATCGTGCGGCGCAATCGCCACCGTCGGCATCGGCAGTCCGGCGCGCTGACGAAGCCGATCCACCATCGCATACAGCTCCGGCGCATCGCTCGGCGAAATCACCTTGGCGCCGTACATCTTCAGCACCATCGTCGACGACTTGTAGTACATGAAGACGTTCATCCCGCCGGCAAAGAGCAGCGCCATCATCATGCCGCCCGAGCCGCCGATGGCTCCACCGATCGCGCCAAAGAGCGCGGTGAGCCCCGCCATCATCACAAAGACTTTCATGTTGTTCATCTGCATTTCCCTCGATTGGTCCGGAAACGCAAAAGGCGAGGCCTCCGCGTTCCGGACGGTGTGAAACCCGTCCAGCGTCGCGAAGGTCTCGCCTGATCTGTTCCTCCCAGATCCGAGTGCACCGTGCGGTCACGATTTCCCACTGTGACCACAGTCTTGACGATGCGCCCGCGCGGCTCTTGGATCACTGCCGCGTAGCTACTCCCCTTCTATGCCTTCAATTATAAGTGCTCTCGTGTTTCGATTCAACATCCCTAAACCATTGCTGGACAACCACTTGGCAGGGGTCTCGGCCGGAAGTTGTTAAACATCAAACAATAACCAGGGCATCAATCGAAGCGTGCTCCGGTTGCTGCCCTTGGTTGCTGCCCTTGGTTGCTGCCTTTGGTTGATGCCCTTGTTCTTGTCCGATTCATCATCGCGATAGCGCCGAGACCGCGGCATGTCGCGGCAGAACGATTCGACGCGCAATGAAATGATGACGCGCTCTCGATTCTTCCCTTTCAACTTCCACGTCGACTCGCAGCGCATGGGTCACAGCCTATGCGTCGTTTCCATGCGAATGGAAACCCGGCTCGGGTGGCGAAACTGGTAGACGCGGGGGACTGTGGATCCCTTGTCTTGATCGACGTCCGGGTTCGAATCCCGGTCCGAGCACGGGCGAGTCGCCATTGACGCGAGCATTGAGGCTGATACACAATTCGAGTGTCGGTCAAGACATGCGATCACAGTTGAAGACGGGACGGCGCTATTCACACGCGCCGCCCCGTTTTCATTTTGCGTCCCCTTTGGTCCCCCCCACGTCCCGTCTTTCCCCGTTCTTTCCAGCGGTTCAGCCCGCGCCCCGCCTACTCCCGCTGTTCCCCGCTCCCTAACACCGGTGCTTTCTCCGCCTTCCTCAGAAAACGATCAAGCCAGTTTTCCATCTTGTCGAAGAACGTCATCCACCGGCTGTGCAGCAAGGTCTCGTGCACATCGTCGGGAATCACCATCAGTTCATAGTAGATCTTGTTCGCGCGCAACAGCTGAATGAGCCCGACCGTTTGTGCGAATGCCACGTTGCGGTCGTCGTCGCCGTGCAGCAGCAACACCGGCGACTTCCACTTGGCGATCTGCGATATGGAACTCGACTTGTAACTCACGCTCGCGGTGTCGAGCGAATTCCCCTGCAAGTGCACACCGGCGAGATCGACGCCGGTGATGAAGAGATCAGAATTCCGCGCGAGCGCTTCCGCGGTGAGCAAGCCACCATAGGAAAGGCCCCAGATGCCCACGCGCTTGGGATCCACATTCGGATGCTGCGCGAGCCACTGCCCCGCCGCGAGCACGTCCTGATACTCGGACTTGCCGTTGCCGCCCGTGTTCGGCGCCTGCCGGAAACTCTTTCCGTAGCCAACGCCGCTCCGGAAGTTCACCGAGAGCACCACATACCCCTGGCTCTGCAGCCATTGGTTCACACCATAGAACACGTGATAGAACGAGAGGTAGTGGTAGCCGAGCAGCATCTGTCGCTGGGGGCCACCATGTACAAAGACGATTGCTGGCCGCTTCTCGCCCGGCTTGATGTCCTTGGGCAGGAAGAGCTGGTTGTTGAACTTCAATCCGTCAGGAGCCGTGAGCGTCACATTCGTCGGTACGGCCTGGGCGTCCATCGGAAAGTCTTTCGCCAGCGTCGGGTAGATCAACTTCTCCTGGGTCGCCGGCGTGTTCGGCGCCACCGGCCAGATACCCACGGTCTGCGGGCGTAGCGCAGTGGCAGAAAGCGTTGCGACGTACTTGCCCGAGGCGAGCGGCTGTGGCCACGTATTGATCTCACCCGTCGTGACGCGCACCGCGTCGCCACCAGAGGTCGGCACCTTCCAAATGTGACGGCGATCGATGTCGCCGACGTTGGTTGAATAGAAGAGCCACTTGCCGTCGGGAGAGATGCCCGTCTGCTCCATCATCCCTTCGCCGGGCGTCAGGATAATGGGTTGCGCACCTGTCGTCGTGGTGC
>JARIET010000090.1 GCA_031127185.1 Gemmatimonadota bacterium
CCCGTTGACCTTTTTCCTGAAAGTGCTGCGCGGCATCCTGCTCAAAGGGGTCGGGATTGCCGACGTCTGCGGGTCCGAGGCGTCGACGATCATCTGCGCGGTGGCCGTGCGTCCCGCGCGCACGTCACGGGCGTACTCCGGAGGAATGATGAGCGCGGCGGCCGCGCGCGCGCTCAGCACAGCCCTTTGCACCTTATCCCTCGTGGCAACGTCGCCCACGATCTTGAAGTTGCCGGTGTTCCCGATGACAGAGATCAACCGGCGGCTGTCCGACGTGCGCGACTCGTCGAGCACCACCGTCGGCAGGTTGCGCACATCGGTCTGGATCGCATAACCAAAGAGCACCAGTTGGACGGCGGGGAGCACGGTGATCAGCGCCAGCGTCAAACGGTCGCGGCGCATCTGGATGAACTCCTTCCAGAGCATCGGCCAGAACCGCGAGAACCGGAGCCGCCGGATGAGGCTCATCGGTGCGTGGCCTCGTCGCGGCGCTGCAACTCAATGAACACGTCCTCGATGCGCGGCTGGTTGAACTGCGCGCTGATCTCGGCATTTGTGCCGAGCGCGATCAGGCGACCGCGCGAGAGAAAGGCGAGTCGCTGGCAGCGCTCGGCCTCATCCATGTAGTGCGTGGTGACCAGGATCGTCGTGCCTCGACCGGCAAGCTCGTAGATGGAATTCCAGAAGGCCCGTCGTGCCGCGGGATCGACCCCGGCGGTTGGCTCGTCGAGAAACAGCATCTCCGGTTCGTGCGCCGTGGCACAGGCCAGCGCGAGGCGTTGCTTCCAACCACCGGACAGCGTGCCGGCCAGCTGCGTGCGGCGATCCTCGAGCCCAAGCGCACCCAGGTGCGCCTCGAGCCGCGTCGCGCGGGCCTCGCCGTGCAGGCCGTACACCGTGCCGTAGAATCGCAGGTTCTCGAACACCGTCAGGTCGTCGTATAATCCGTACCGCTGCGACATGTATCCAATGCGCTCGCGTACGCGCTCGCCGGACGATGCGACGTCGAAGCCGACGACATCGGCCGACCCAGCCGTTGGCGCCATCAGTCCGCAGAGCATCCGGATCGTCGTCGTCTTGCCGGAACCGTTCGGCCCGAGGAGGCCGAAGACTTCGCCGCGCGGGATGGTCAGGTCGAGCCCTTCAACAGCCACGCGGTCGCCAAACACCTTGCGCAGGCCGCGGGTCACAACGGCCGCGGAGTGCCGGCCGGCGTCCGTCACGGCGCCTTTGGGCTCGGCGGGGTGGCGACTGGCGCCTCGATGTGCACCGTGATGGGGAGGCCGGCCTTCAACATTCCGGTGGAATCCGCGAACTCGACCTTGACCGCAAACAGCAGGTCATTGCGCTCCCGCTCCGTGAGCGCCACGCGAGGCGTGAACTCGGCTTTTGTGGCGACCGAGGCGACACGGCCCTGAAACTCGCGGTCGGGGTAGGCGTCGAGCACCGCATGCACCGGCTGGCCCGGCTGCACGCGCGACAGCGCAGCCTGCGACACGAACACGCGCACCGTCTGGCGGCCGGTATGGGACAGCGTCGCAACAGGGGTTCCCGCCACCACCACGGCACCGGGTTCCACGTTCCGTGACGAGACCATCCCATCAAACGGGGCACGCAGCACCAGGTCGCGCTCGGTGGCCCGAACAGATTCGGTGGCGGCATCAGCGCCGTCCACCTCGGCTCGCGCCCCGCGGACTCGCTCAGCACGGGCACCTTCCTGCACCAGGGCCAGCGCGGCCCGAGCCGCGTCACGGCGCGCGGCCGCTGAAGTGGCGAGGGTGCGCGCCGCGTCGTACTGCTGCGCACTCACCACCTGACGCTCGGCAAGACCTTTCAGCCGTTCCGCGTCCCGTAGTGTGCGCGCCGCTTCGGCCTCTGCCGCAGCGACATCGGCCTCCGCACGGAGCACCTCGGCAGCGCGCGATCCGCCCTCCAGTTCGTCGAGCGTCGCGCGGGCGGCACGGGCCCGTGCGCCCGACTGTTGCTGCTGCGCGGCGAGCGTGGGCTGTGTGAGGACGGCAATCGTGTCACCAGCGCGAACAACGGCCCCCTCGTCAACGAAGACCCGCACCACGCGGGCTGGCACGGTGGCCGCCACATGGACTTCGATGACCTCAAGCGTGCCGGTCGCTTCTATCGAGTCGGGGGCCGGCTCGGCGCAGGCCGCGAGCAGTGCCGCGGAGATGAGAGAAGCGGCGGAGGTCGGGCGCATCACCAAAACTAGGTCCACTGGCGAGATTTAGGCGAGTCCCCACCCTGACAAGGCAGTACACGCATGGCCGACGCCAAATCGCAGAACTACAGCAACCACACCCGGTGGTCCATACTCCATCACTTCATCGCCCAACCACTCATCGTGGCGACCTTCGTTGCTGCCACGATGAACGCCTGGCGCGAACCGACCGTGTGGAACCTCTGGATCGTCATCTTCACCGTCGCACTTGAAGCACTGGCGCTCAGCGCGCGCGTGATGGCGCTCACAGTGCAAAATCGCGTCATTCGGCTGGAGATGCGGCTCCGCCTTCGTGAGGTGCTGCCTGTACCGCTCGCTGCGCGAATCGGCGAACTGAAGCTGCGGCACCTGGTGGGCCTGCGTTTCGCCGGGGACGCTGAGCTTCCGAAACTCGTCGAGCGCTGCCTGGCCGGTGAGTTTGCCCGGACGAGCGACCTCAAAAAGGCTATTACCGACTGGCAGCCCGACTGGCTCCGCGCATGACCAACCCCGAGATCCCCGCCACGCCACCCTCCGCGCCGAATCGCGTCGAGATCAAGGTCCGCAAGAACGGCTCGCTCCTCGTGACGGGCGACTTCACACTCATCGACCATGAAGGTCGTGAGATCGTGCGTCCCGTCGGCAAGCCAAATACGTCGCTCTGCCGCTGCGGCCATTCCGCAAAGAAGCCGTTTTGCGATGGAGCGCATCGATCCGTGGGGTTCTGTGACCCGCCCGACACGCCACCTGCGGCCGACACACACGGCGGCGGCACGCCGCCAGCTCCGGTAGCACCGGCATAACCTGATGACCGGCGGTCACCCGGCGCCGGAAGATCGCTGGAATCTCGCCGTCCGCATTGCTGCGACGGCGTGGCTGATCCTCTTCCTCGAACTCGCGCTCATCCGCTTTCTGTCGGCGTATGTGCGCGTGTTCGCGTTCTACACGAATTTCGTCATCATCGCCGCGTTTCTCGGCATGGGCACCGGAATGCTGCGCCGTGCCGCCGTCGAGCGATTGCGTTGGGCTTTCCCCGTCCTGTTTGTCGTTGTGGTCGGCGTCGCCACGTGGCTCTCGACCGTCGTGATCGACGTCCGTCCCGATCATCTGGAATGGTTGTGGGGTGCGACGCGCGCCGAAGAAGGTGAGGCGCATGTCCCGTTGGCGCCTGCCGTCATCGTACTGTTCGCGCTGAGCACCGCCTTGTTCGTTCCGCTCGGCGCCCTTCTCGGCGCTGCCATGGCGCAGGGGCGCGCCTTGTCGGCCTACGCGGCTGACCTGTTTGGCAGCCTCTGCGGTGTGCTGGCGTTCGCGAGCATGAGCGCATGGGGATTCGGGCCGATGGCCTGGTTCTCTGCGGCGGCGCTCGTCTGGCTGGGGCTTTCCTGGCCAACACGGCGCCTGTTCGCATTTTCTGCGCCCGCGGTGGCCGCCGTGCTGGCGCTGACCGCATGGCTCGGCGATCAGCACGACGAACGCTGGTCACCGTACTACAGAATTACGCTGCGGCCGGCACTGGAACACGTGCGCAGCACGCAGCTCGATGTGAATGGCGCGATCCACCAGGTCATGCTGGATTTCAACGCTATGACCGAATCGTCACGCATGGATTCGGTGCGCAAGGCGTACGAGCGACCCTACCGGCTGATTTCGGTTCCGGACACGGTACTTGTCGTTGGCGCCGGCACTGGAAACGATCTGGCAATCCTGCTGGCGCTTGGGGTAAAGCATATCGATGCGGTCGAAATCGATCGCGATATCGCGAGTATTGGACGCGACATGCATCCCATGCGCCCGTACGACGATCCGCGCGTGCATGTGTCGATTACTGATGCGCGCGCCTTTCTGCGTAGCCCGCCGCATCGGTACGACCTCATCGTGTTCGGCACGCTCGACAGCCACACATTGCTTGGTGGTGCGAGTTCGGTGCGGCTCGACAATTACGTGTATACCACGGAGTCCTTCCGTGCAGCCCACGACGCCCTGCGACCCGGCGGATCGGTGGTGCTGTACCACATGTCGGGCCTGTGGTTCGTCGCCGCCCGTCTGTACCAAAACCTCGCGGCAGCGTTCGACATGCCTCCGCGAGTGTTGTACGAGGAGGCATATCATTTCAACTACACGTTTGTGGCCGGCGCAGGTGCGGTAGGCGCGCCACAGCTCGCCACCGACTCCCCGCTAGGCATGCAGCTCAAGCTATCCACCGACAATTGGCCGTTCCCGTACTTGCGCGGCCGTCGTCTGCCTGCGCACTACACGATCGTGCTTGCCGCGGTGCTCGTGCTTGGACTCGCGTTCGTCGCTGCCGGTGCCGGGCGCGCTGCACTCCGCCACCCCAACTGGCCACTGTTCCTCGTTGGCGCCGGCTTCCTCCTGCTGGAAACAAAGGGAATCACGACGCTCTCGCTTCTTTTTGGATCGACATGGACCGTGAATGCGGCTGTCATCGCGGCGATCCTCGGCGTGGCCCTCCTGGCCACCATCCTCACGGCGCGCGGGCACGCACCTCCCACCCACGTTGGCATCGTCGTGCTCGCCCTCAGCCTGATGGCATCGATGATCGTGCGGCCCGCGGATCTGGCATCAACCATCACTGGCATGCGATGGGTGGTCGCCGCACTCTATGTGGGAATCCCGGTGCTCTTCGCGTCATTCATCTTCTCGAAGAGTTATGCCGCCGAGCGTGACCCCACAGGGGCACTCGCCTTTAACATCCTCGGCGCAGTAGCCGGAGGCGTGCTGGAATACAGTTCGATGTCATTCGGAATTGACGTGCTCAACTGGCTGGCGCTTTGCGCCTATGGACTCGCCGCCCGGATGATGCTTCGCGCGACGCGCGTCCCGGCGACGCGCTAGACCACGCGGCAGGTCGAGCTAGCGCACGCCACTGAGCAGGTCGGCATGCCATCCGGTTCCGGCAGTTCGCTCGAACGAAGCGCGGTAGCTCCCTGCCAATGTGAGCGTGGTATCAAACACCCTCGTACCCACGCCAACCTCGCCGCGGCGAGCCATCGCCTCAAATTCGGCCCGCGTCACTGAGTGCACCAACTCGAGCGAATCGCGGAAGAACACGCGCCCACCACCGATCATAGTAGTGCCGATGGCCGCCTCGAGTCCCTGCAGCGTACGGAAGAGTCCGTCAATCGAACACCCGGACGCGCCTTCGCTGTTCTGGTCGACTCCGATGACTAGAAAAGAGTCATCGCGCCAATGACGTGCGCAGGTCAGCGGATGGCCGTGGGCCTTCCACTGCAGCAGAAACGCGTCTACGGCCGCCAGAAGCTTTGCCGCATCCACCTCATCAATGGGTGCCGCAGCGCCAAATACCCAGATCCGCGCATCATCGGGAAGGGCGTCAAAGTGTACGACAGGCATGTTTCACTCCAATTCGGCAGGCCGCAGGGCGCGCGCCAGGGTGACTCAAATCTAGCCAGTCGTCCGTAAATTCTCTCCGAAAATGTGGACGGTGACTTTTGCCAGACTCCTGCGTCCGTGACCGGGGACTTGCAACGTCACATATTCCCCCACTGTACAGAATTGTGACTCAATCGGGGAGCACACCTAACAATGCGCGTCAGCCTTGCCAGCCGCCACTTCGTTCGTCGAAGCGCTATCGGACTCGCGGTCGGTGTTGCCGCAGCATCATTGGCGTCAGCGCAGACGAGCCTGGGATCGCAGCCGATTCCCGCCTTCTCCACGTTCTATGTGACGACTGGCACGCTGCTAATGGATGTGTCTCGGTTGAATCCGCACTTTGAGCGAAACGACCTCGCGGCGAACCTGCGTCCAGGCTTTTATACGATCTCGAACGATGGGTACTCACTGGGCGTCGGGGGGTACGGTCCCGTGTTCAATCGACTGTTGGCCGGCGGTGAGTGGCATACTGCGCAGCTCGGCGAGGAAGCCAGCCCGTCGGGAAAGACCAACGCACTCTCGACGAACTATGTGATGGGCACGCTGGGATTCGCGATCTGGACATCGTGGCGCTTGAATGTGGCGGCATTCGCAGGGGTTGGCCCCGGCAAGGTGAAACTCACGCTGACATCGCGTGACGGCGGACCGACCGTTTCGCCAAGTATCGATCCGACATTTGACGAGATCGTCCTGGCATCCGGCGCCCGCAGTGTCATCGAAGGGAGCTATCTGATGGTGCAGCCTGGCATGGCCGTCGATTTCCTGATGCTGCGCCAGACAGTGGACCGCGTCGGACTGACGCTCGGCGTCCGCTTTTCGAGCCTGATCTCGCCGAACCGCACCACGTGGACCTACGAAGGGCGAACGGTGTTCGGCGGTCCCGACGCGGGACCGACGGGCGGAAGTGTTCGCGTTCTGGTGGGTGTCGGCGGCTTCCGGATGGGCGGCAGCCGCTAGTTGCCGGCGGCTCGGGGCAGGCCTGCCGCGGCAATCGCGGCGCGTACGCCACTCAGCATCGCATCGCGCGTAAACCGGCTCCGCGCGTGATCCTGCCCCCGTTGCGCCATCGCGCGCGCGCGAGCCGGATCGTCGATCACCGAACTGATGGCTCGAGCGAGCGCGGCGGAATCTGCCGGGGGCACGAGTAGAGCGGTCTCACCGTCGCGTGCGATCTCGGATACGCCGCCGGCATTCGCAGCAATGACCGGCTTGCCGGCGAGCATCCCCTCCACGACCACGCGCCCAAACGGCTCCGGATAGATGCTCGAGTGGACCACCAGGTCTGCCGCGGCAAGGAGGAGCGGGACATCATTGCGCATCCCCAGAAACCGCACGCGGTGGCCAAGGTTCAGTTCACGCGCGAGAGCTCGAAGCTCGTCGGCAAACGCCTCCTCACCAAAGAGCGGTGCCCCAATGATCCATGCCTGCGCCCGTGGCTCGAGCGCCAACGCACGAAGCAACACCTGCTGTCCCTTCCACGGGTGAAATCGACCGACGTGGACGACAAGCGGCATGCCCTCGTGCGCGCCATGCCCGCTGCGTGCCGCGCGCACGGCATCGGCGGTCACCGCGTCGAACGGCCCGGAATCGATTCCGTTGTGAACCACCCGGATGAGCAACGCATTGCCCCCTGAACGGACGAACGCATCGGCGGTTGCCTGCGAGTTGGCAATCACGCTGCGCGCGCAGCGATTGGCGAGCCAGGTCACTCCACGCGCGTTCGTCGCGCTGAAGTGCGGCGGACCGAGGATGTCACGGAGGTGCCAGACCACCGGCCGCCGCGCGAGCCAACCAGCCAGCGCCGCGACAACAAACGCCTTTTGCGAGTTCGCATAGAGCAGGTCTGCATCGCGTGCACGACCCGCAAGTCGGCGCGCCGCGCCGAACACATCCCAGAGCGCAGCTGGCGACGGAACGATGCCCGCCTTTCGTACGCGTGCGGCCGCGCCGAGGGCGTCGACCACAACGGATACGCCGCGCCGCTCGAGCTCGGTGCGAAACGGGCCGTCGGCGAGCAGCACCACCGATGCCTGCCGGCCGAACGCACTGATGATGTCGAGTAAGGAAAACTCGGCACCCCCCAAGACGCCGGCATGATCGACAAAGAGTATCCTGCGGTGCGCGCTCATTGCCTCAGCGCCCGCTCATAGACGCCGCGCACACGCGCGGCGATGACCGGCCAGTCGTAGTGTCGGCGCGCGAATGCGAGGCAGGTTGCCGCATCCGGTAGCCGGAGTTCGCCGGTCAGCGCGCGCGACATGCCGTCGGCAAGTGCCGCGGGCTCGCTACCGCACAGCACCAAGTCCGGCGACAGTTCGTTTACTGCCTCTGGGAGTCCGCCCACCGGCGTCACGATGCAGGGCGTTCCGGCTGCCAGCGATTCCGCGACGATCAGCCCGAATCCCTCGAGCTGGGTCGTCGGAACGATACTCAGATCAGCGGCCCGGTACGCGGCGGGCAGCAAATCGTCCGGAATGAACCCCGTGAGCTGCACGTGGTTGCTCAATCCCTGACGCCGGATGCTCTCGGCGAGTTCCGCGCCCATAGCCCCGCGCCCGGCGATCAATACGAGCGCGTCGGGCACCCGCTCCACGAGGCGGGGCACCGCCTCGATGAGGTTGTCCAGCCCCATCCGGCGCGTCAGCCGACGCACGGCGAGCACAATCTTCCGGTCGCGGGGCCAACCGAGTCTCGCGCGGCAAGCATCGCGCGATTCGGCAATCGCAAAGCGGTTCACGTCCACGCCGCCGGGAATCACATGAATCCGCTCAGCGGGAATCCCGAACCGTTCCTCGAGAATCTTTCCGAACGGGGACGAGAGAACGATGAACGCCGTCGCGCGCCGATACACGGCCCGTTCCACCCACGACTTGGCGAGCACGGACAGGGCGCCCTGTCGCTCTGCACGCCCCTCGAGCCCCCAGGGTCCCTGAAAGTGCACCACCAACGGGCGGTCGCCAAGCACGCCGAGCACGGGATACGTGTAGAGGGCAAAATGCGAGACGATGAGCCGCGTCGGGTCGCTGCGCACAGCCGCGCGCGATCGCCGAAACACCGCTGACAATCGCGGCACCAGCCCTTCCGCATGAGGTGCGAACCCCTCGACCCGACCTTCCGAATCTCGCGCGACGTTCGCTGTCCCCGCCACAAGTCCGCGAACCCCGACGCCCGCATCGGGGAGATGTTTGATCAACTCGTAATACACGCGATTCAGGCCACCCGGTCGCTCGGGAAACCATTCCATCCCCAGCTGCAGCGTCGGGAGCGGGGGGATCACGGCGGCGCGTGGGCCCTTCTGTGGAGTCGAAAGAAAGGCGTCCATCCGGGCATCGGGCGCCATTGAGCGATCAAGAACGATCCGCGCCCATACCTCGAGGACCAGCAGTGTGAAGATCTGCTCGCCCCAGTTCCGCGCTCCCGTAAAGTGTTCTTCGAGCATGCCACGCACGAAAGCCGGACGAATCCATCCGCGATCGAAGAAACTGCGATTGTCGAGTGCGGCACGCGCATACGGCGCCAGCTCGCCCCGCAGCCACTCCGATGCCGGCATGACGAACCCGCGCTTGCGGCGATACGCCACATGCTCAGGCACCAGCTGTCCCGCCACGCGCTTGAGGATGTGCTTCGTGTGCAGGCGGCGGAACCGCAAATGACTGGGGATTCGGGCCGCGTACTCAATCAGCGCCGTGTCGAGCAGCGGTGATCGCGCCTCAAGTCCATGCGCCATCGTCGCCCGGTCGGCCTTGGACAGGAGTTGATCCGGGAGATAGGTGTGAAAGTCGCCGGCCAGTGCGCGATCCACATCGTCACCAGCCTCGCCCAGCTCCCACGCCGTGCGGTACAGAGCATCCGGATGCCAGTCCGCAACCGCGCAGATC
>JARIET010000091.1 GCA_031127185.1 Gemmatimonadota bacterium
AACGACAACTGGCTGATTGGCAACGATTTCAGCTGGGCGCCGGCCAACGGAATCGAGGCGACGTTCAGCCGCAACTATTTCGTCGGGAATCGCCTCGAGGGAAACGACTACGGCATCTGGGGCGGCTACTCGTTCTCGTCCAAGGCAATGGGCAATTGCTTCGTCAACAACCGCATGGGAATCGCGATTGAACACGGGCAGGACAACACGATCACGGAGAATTCATTCAGCGGCGACACTACAGCGCTGTACCTCTGGGGCAATCCCATTGAGCCCTCCGACTGGGTGTACCCGAAAAAGCGCGACACGCGAAGCCGCGACTATGTGATTGAGCGGAATCGGTTCGCCAACCATCGTGTGGCGCTGCGTGCGATGAACTCGCTGAATCTCCGCTTCGATGGCAACACGATTGGCAGCACCGATTCGGTTGAAGTGCTGCGCGACTCGACGCGGACCGCGGGAGCGAATCGTGTGACTCCCGGCGGGCGCATGGTGGGTGGTGCGGCGGTTGGCGCGCCTGGCCGGGCTGCGGGTCCTGCGCCCGCGACTGCGGCCTGCGTCCCCGACCGAACCACCGGCGTGCCCGATTCCATCCGTGCGCGCGCAAATCGACCGACAACAGGACCCAGCCGCATTCCCGCGCAGTCACTCGCACGGCTCGACCGCTCCGCCATGGTCGTGGGCGAGTGGGGGCCGTTCGACTATCGCTCGCCAAAGCTCTGGCCACTCGACAGTGTGCGAACCACGCCACTCCGTCTCCGCGTGCTCGGCCCGGCCGGCAGGTGGAGCGTGGCCGGACTCACGGGCGTGGCGAGCGTCTCCAAACGCGCTGGCGCCATCGGCGACACACTCATTGTGACGCCACATCCGGACTCGCTGGGCGACTGGCGCGTGGACCTCGCGTACATCGGCGCGGCGATCCGCACACCGCGTGGTGAGACCGTTGCCGCAGGAACTCGGTATCCGTTTTCGTACGGCCGGTTTGAGCTGCGGCAGGACTGGAACGTGCGGTTCTTTACCTGGACCGACACCACGACCAACGACGCGGTGGGCGCCGCCGCCACGCGGGCACTCGCCAGCACGCCGGTGCTCACGCGCCGCGAGTCACGCCTCGATTACTTCTGGTATCGCCCCACGATCACCCCGCTGCCGCAGGCCAAATGGGGGTTCGATGCCACCTCAACGGTGAACCTCCCGGGCGGCAGCAACGAGGCGTACACGCTGCGCACGATCAGTGACGACGGCGTGCGGGTCTGGGTTGACGGACAGCTGGTGATCGACCGCTGGACCCATCACGAATCCACCGTTGATCACGCGCCAATTGGTGGTGGCCGCCACGAGGTCCGCGTGCAATACTTTCAGTCCGACGGCTGGTCGGAAATCCGGGTCGACTTTGTGAAAGGCACGGAACGGTCGAAGGGTTCTGCGGGTCCCCATTAGTCGCGCCACAAGATATATTAGCTTAGTACTGAGATGCCACTCCGCAAAAAGCTGACCAACACGCACCCGCGCCCCATCGAGCCGCCACCGTCGCTCGAGCCACCGGCCGCGTCCGCGCCGGCCTATGCAGATCCCGCCACCGCCACGGCCCTGAAGCTCTGGCTGACACTGGTGAAATCGTACCAGGCGTCGGCGGAACTCTCGCGAATGGACATCGCAGGGCATGGCCTCTCGCCGGCCGAGTTCGCCATCCTGGACGTGCTCTACCACAAAGGGCCCCAGCTACTCGGCGACGTCCAACGCAAGGTGCTCGTCTCGAGTGGCGGAACGACTTTTCTCGTCGACAAGCTGGTGAAGCGGGGCCTCGTCGAGCGGCAGTCCTGCCCCAACGACCGCCGCGCCCGCTATGCCGCGCTCACCCGCGAAGGGATCGCGATGATGCGGCGCGTGTTTCCGCTCCACGCGGAGGCGATGCGTGACGCGATGTCGGCGCTCTCGGGGAGCGAACAGAAGGTGGTGATGGGCCTGCTCAAGCGGCTGGGACTGGCTGCTGCGGCAAAAGCCGCCGCCAACCCCGGCTGCCGGGAGGGCATTGGGGCGGCCTGACGGGCCCCTTGCGTGTCCATATATCTCAATACTAAGATACTTAGTATCGAAACGATCGCCGACACGGACAGCGGCCGGCGATACAGGACAGGCACTGAAAACCCAATAAACACCCACCGGAGACAGTACCATGCAATGGAACCTCGATACCACCCACTCTGAAGTCGGATTCGCCGTGAAGCACCTGATGATTTCCACCGTACGCGGCCGCTTCAAGAGCTTCGCCGGCACTGGCGAGACGAACCCGGACGGCACACTCAAGTCGGTCACGATGTCGATCGACGCTGCCAGCATCGACACGAACGTTGGCCAGCGTGACGACCACCTCCGCTCGCCGGACTTCTTTGATGCAGCGCAGTTCGCGCAGCTGAGCTTCGCCTCCACGGCAGTCGAGCAGAAGGGAAGCGACGTGACGGTCACCGGTCTGCTCACCATGAAGGGCGTGTCGAGGCCTGTCACGCTCGCGGGCGAGTTCACGGCTCCGACCAAGGACCCGTGGGGCAACCCGCGCGCCGCGCTGGAGGTGTCCGGCAAGCTCAACCGGAAGGACTGGGGGCTGGGCTGGAACCAGGCGCTGGAGGCCGGCGGCGTGGTGGTGAGCGAAGAGGTCAAGCTCAGCATCGCGGCGCAGGCGGTGGCCGTCGCGGCAGCAGTGCCCGTCGCGGCGTAACCGGCCGTAGGCGGGTCTAACCCGCGGTATCCTGTTGTAACCAGCTACCCGGCAACCGAAACCGCCGGCTGCGCGCTCCGGACGAGTCAATTCGTCCGTCCGGAGCACGCGGTCTGTTACTGGCGATAGCCAGTGGAAGGGAATAGCGTTCGCTCCGGTGTTCCAACCGGAGAAATCGATGCGCCGAATCCACGGTGTCGCGCTGGCGGCACTCCTTGTTCCCATGGTCCTCGCAGCCCAGACGCGTGGCGTTACGCACGGCACGAGGCCTGCCCGTCTTGTCATCCGCAACGCGACGGTGGTTGATGGCAATGGAACCCCCGCACGCGGCCCGATCGACATAGTGGTGGAAGGCAACCGAATTGTGCAGATGGTCAACATCGATCCGGTCGCCGCACGCGGAGGGAATGCACGCCGCCCCACGGGCGACGTGCAGATCGATGCCACGGGCAAGTACGTGCTGCCGGGGTTGATCAACGCACACACGCATATGCAGAGCAACCGTTCGGGCCAATCGCTCGACGGCTTCGACTACTATATGAAGCTGCAACTCGCCAACGGCATCACGGCCGTGCGCGAAGTCGGCGCCGAGAACAACAAGGGTGCGATTGACCTCCGCGAGAAATCGGCGCGGGGGGAGATCGTTGCCCCGCGGATCTTCGTCTATCCGCAGTTCGCGTCTGAGGAAGGCCGCGATGCCAAGACGCCGGCCGCGGTGCGCGCCCACGTGCAGCGGCTCAAGGCACTCGGTGTGGACGGCATCAAGTTCGGCGGCATTGACCGTGACCTGATGGAAGCGGCCTATGACGAAACGAAAAAAGTTGGTCTCCCAACCGCGCACCATATCGGCGTCGAAGAGACCAACGCCTGGGACGAGGTGAAGTTTCGTGGGCGGTCCATCGAGCATTGGTACGGCGTTCCGGACGCCGCCATCCGCGACCTGCGCCAGAACTTCCCGACCGACTACAACTACCTCGACGAGACCCATCGCTTCCGATGGGCGGGCCGCCTGTGGCGCGAGGCGGATCCGACGATTCTCGACTCGCTCCTCACCGCGCTGGTGAAAGCCGACGTCACGTGGGTGCCCACGATGGACATCTACGAGGCGAGCCGCGACCTGCAGCGCGCGCAGACGCAGCCCTGGTTTCGCGACTACCTCCACCCCTCGCTCGCCAACTACTTCAAGCCCGACCCGGCAAATCACGGATCGTACTTCATTGGCTGGAGTTCCACCGACGAGGTGTACTGGAAGGAGAACTACCGCATCTGGATGGCGGCGCTGCGCGATTTTGAGCGGAAGGGCGGCACGATTGGCTGCGGCGACGATGCCGGGTTCATCTACCAGGTCTATGGCTTTGGACTCATCCGCGAGATGGAGCTGCATGCCGAGGCCGGGTTCAACCCGCTCAAGGTTGTTCAGCACTGCACGGGAAACAACGCGAAGATCCTTGGCAAAGAAAACGAGATTGGTCGCGTACGCGTGGGCTTCCTCGCGGACCTGATCGTCGTGGACGGCAATCCGCTGGAAGACATCAAGGTGCTCTATGCCGGTGGCACGTCGGTGATCAAGAATGGCGTCGAGTCGCGCACACTCGGTGCCGAGTGGGTGATCAAGGACGGCATCCCGTATAACGGCCCGCAGTTGCTGCGCGAGGTGAAGGAGATCGTGGACAAGGCGAAGGCGAGGGCGCGGTAACCCAGTCGTTATGGATGAGCAGCAACGCGCGGCCATCGCGACAACCGTCGATCGCCTCAACACAGCGCTCGCGGGACGATACCGCCTGGACCGACTGGTGGGTTCAGGCGGAATGGCGGGCGTGTTCCTTGCCCACGACTCCCGGCACAACCGGCAGGTGGCGCTCAAGGTGCTGCATTCTGAACTCGCGGCCACGATTGGTGCCGAGCGTTTTCTGGCAGAGATTCGTGTTACCGCGAAACTGCAGCATCCGCATATCCTGCCTTTGCACGAGTCGGGGCAGAGCGAGGGGCTTCTCTACTATGTGATGCCGTTCGTGGCCGGCGAGTCGTTGCGCGTAAAGATGGATCGCGAGGGGCAGCTCCCGGTGGCCGATGTGGTGCGCCTCGCCACGGCGATCGCGAGTGCGCTCGACTACGCGCACCGCCAGGGCATTGTGCATCGCGACATCAAACCCGAGAATGTGCTCCTATCCGACGGCGTGCCGATGGTCGCCGACTTTGGAATTGCGAGAGCGGTGACGGCCGCAGGTGCAGAGCGAATTACGCAGACGGGGCTGTCGGTGGGCACACCGGCGTACATGAGTCCGGAGCAGGCGGCAGGCGATCCGAACGTGGACGCGCGCTCGGACATCTACGCACTCGGTTGCCTGTGCTACGAAATGCTCGCGGGCGATGTGCCGTTCACGGGGATGTCTCCGCAGCAGATCATGGTGAAACGGTTCACCACCGATGCACCGTCACTCACCCTCAAGCGGCCTGACGTGCCAGCGTCACTTGCCGCAGCGGTGACACGGGCGCTCGCGCGCGAACCGGCGGCCCGATTTGAGACGGCGGCAGAGTTCGGCGTGGCGATTACCGCCTCGCTCGGCGACGCGCCGGCTCCGCGTGCTTCGGTGCCAGTGACACCACGTGGGTCAGTGGCGCTGCCCCCTGACGTGGGTGGGACGACTCTGGCGGTGATGCCGTTCGAGAACCTGAGTGCGGACCGAAGCTCGGACTATTTCTGCGATGGCATGACGGACGAAATCGCCGGCGCGCTCTCACGCCTGCGAGGTGTTCGCGTGGCGTCGCGTACCTCGACGACGGCACTCAAGGGGCGCAACGCCGATATCGAGGAAGTGGGCCGCGTACTCAAGGTCAGCCTGGTGCTCGAGGGCACGGTGCGGCAGGCAGGGGAACAGCTGCGTGTCTCCACGCAGCTCGTGGATGTTGCCACCGGGTTCCATCTCTGGTCGGAGAAGTTTGACCGCAAGATGGCGGATGTGTTCGAGGTACAGGACGAGCTCGCTGCCGCGATCAGTGACGCACTTCGCTCGCGACTTACCGCAGGCGCTGGTGCCGCCACCGCCGAAGTGCGACGCGGCACGGAGAACCTCGAGGCGTACCACCTTGTGCTCAAGGGACGCCACTTCTGGAACACGCGCGTGCTCGACAAAGCCCTGGAGTCATTCCAGCAGGCACTCGCGATCGACCCAAACTATGCCGAAGCGTACTGCGGACTTGCCGATGGACTGACCTACCTGAGCTACTACGGGGCCATTCCTCCGCAGGCAGCGGTCAGCAAGGGGCGGGGTGCGGTGCAGCGAGCCACCATTTGCGGACCGTTGCTCGCCGAGACGCACTATTCACTCGGCCTGTTTGAGTTCATCACCGGCTGGGATATGGACGTGGCGGGGCAGGCCATGGCCAAGGCGATCGAGATCAATCCGCGCATGGGGCAGGCGCGCGCCACACGCGCGCAGTGGCTCGCGTCGTTTGCGCGAGGCGAAGACGCTCGCCGCGAAGGCGACGCCGCGCTCGCGCTTGAGCCGCTCTCTCCGTTGGTGCATGCCACGGTTGCGTATGCCACGGCATTCGCCGGTGAACCATCGCGCGGTATCGCCATCGCCAAGGCCGGGCTCGATCTGGATCCGAACGCCGTCGCCTGTCTCTGGGTACTTGGCGAACTCCTGGGCGAGATGGGCCAGCATGACGAGGCGCTGGTGCCGCTTCAGAAGGCCGCCGAACTGAGCCCGCGCGCGCAGTTCATTCGCGCGCTCCTGGGGCACACGCTTGCGCAGGCGGGACGCGTGGATGAGGCGCGCGCGATGGTGGCTGCGATCGATGGCACAGAAGCACTCAGGCCATTTGCGCCGGGGCTCACCGGCTGGGTTCTTGCCGGGCTTGGTGAGACGGACGAAGCGGTGCGCCGATTGGTGATTGCTGCCGAGGCGCACGATCCGCGCGTCATTCACCCTGCCGTGATGCCGGTACGCGGCGCCGCCGTGCGCCGGCATTCCGGTTACGCGGCGATGCTTGACGCCTACGGGCTCACGAAACTGCGCGAGGCGCGCGCGACGCTCGACCGCTAGGTCGGTCCCTAAGCGAACCGACGCGCCCGCAGCTGGTTCACTTCTTCGCGCGTGAGCAGCTTGCCTTCGCCTTCGATCACCGGCGGTTCATTCAGGAATTCACGCGGATTCTTCAGGAAAAGGCTCCAGTCAGCGAGACAGGCGTCCAGGAGGCGCTGGTCCGCGCCTTCCAGCGGCTTCCTGGCGCGCTCCTGTTTTCGGTGCAGATATCCGATGAGGTTGAGGCACATGTTCATTTGACCCGAGATGACCAGCTTGCCGAGGTCACCGGGGTGGTCGAACCAGAACGCCGTCGGCATGGATTCGGCGTCCTTCACGGCGTTACGCATCGCGTCGGAGACCTTGAGTCCCTCGCGGCTCGCGGAGTTGACGACGTCGAAGATCTCGTTCGTGATCAATCGGTCGCGCCACCCGGGCATCAGGTAGGCCACCATATAGCTCAGCACGCGCGTGCGAATGAAGAAGACGTCATTGGCCAGCGAAACGAGCGACGACATCCTCAGCTTCATCACGTAGAGCAACTCCGACACACGGAGATGCTTGAGCAAATTCCACGTCTTGAGGTCATTGGCCTCGCGAGACTCCTGCTGCAGCCCCTCAGTATCGAGGATCGAGTCCACCGAGCCGAGCCCGCCGCGGATGTTCTTGCGGAGGTCGCCCAGCATCAGGAAGGCAAGCCCCATCGTGGCGGCCGCAACGATCAGGCAAGCCAGCAGAAAGTAGAATGCCGCCTGGCCCCAACCGGACGAAAATCGCTGGGAGAGCTCTCGAAGTGTGAATCCAGCGTAGATGCTGATCGCGATCAGCGATGATGCGAGTGCCACGCGGAAGCCGATCAGGTATGTCTTGAGTCGCCCAACTCGAATGCCCGAGTCCCGGGGATACGCAAGTGTTTCAAGTGGTCGCCCGGCCTGGCCGGGGCCATAGCCGGACCGATACACGGGGAGGGCGCTCTGCGGCGCGTCGGACACGATGACTGCGCCCGGGGGGTGGGGGACGGTGCCTGCCGAGACTTGTTGAAAGAGCAGGTCGAACTCGTTGGCGTAGCGTTGCGTGTCGTCGGAGGCCGAGGCGGAGTCTGTGCCGTCGTGCACGCCCGGCGCATCACCCAACTCCTGGCGCCGCACCACGGCGAGCATCAGGCTCTCCAATCCCTGATTGTCATAAATGCCGCCGTCCATCAACGGAACGGATTCGACGTTCAGCAGTTCAAGCGTCCGCTTGACGGAATCCGCGTTGGCGCGCGCGCCTTCGCCTTCCCAGACAAAGTCTTCCGGAAAGAAAAACGGCTCGAGACCGCCGGGGAGGCAGCTCGACGCGGCCATGACATCGGCTACGCGGGCGTGGCGAATCTGCTCGGGTTCAATGTGTGTGGCGCCGTTGCCCACCGGGTCATGCAGCTGAAACCGAAACCCGAGTCCGGTGCGGAAGTCCGTGGCGTTAACGACGACTTCCTCGAGATGAGACGGCTTGGCGCGCGCGATCATGTCAAGCAAGTCGCCCCAGCGCGCACCATCGAAGAAGTAGCGGTCGTAGATGTCTGCCAGCGCCACCACCATGGAGCGGCGTCCGGAGAGGTTGTGTGGCTTGGCGAGCGTGAATTCTTCGAGCACCCACTCCATCATCCTGGCCGAGCGCAGTTTTCGGATAAGCCAGGCGTAGTACTCCTCAAAGCCCTGCCCGCGCGCCTGGCTCAAGGCGTGTGTGGTGTTCACGATGGAGCCACCCGATGCGCTCGTCGTGATGATCACATTGTCGAGGAGGCCGCGCCGATGGAGATACGACAGCATGCCGAGGTGAAAGCCGGCGGCGCGCGTGCCACCGCCCGACATGCCGATGGAAATCTTGCCGAGCTGTTCGTCGTCGGCGATGCTCTGCAGATCGCGTGCGGATGGCGTGTCGTGGGCGTGGCGATGGGAAACGGGCGGTGTGGTCAGGTAGCCTCCGCTGGTGCCCGCACGGTCTCAGGATAGTCCCGCACATCCCAGACGAGGCCGAGCGCCGCGAGTGTCTTGATGAGATACCAGTTGAAATCGATCTCCCACCAGGCGTAGGCCGAGCGCGCGGAGGTGGGGTAGTGGTGGTGATTGTTGTGCCAACCCTCACCCCAACTCACGATGGCGACGATGAGATTGTTGCGCGAGAGGTCGTCGGTGTCGAAGCGGCGTGAACCCCAGCGGTGACAGACGTAGTTCACTGCGGACGAGACGTTCATCACGACGACGATGGAGAGGAGGTAGCCGACGGCGAACATCGAGAAGCCGCCGATGGCGAGTGTCGTGGCGGCAAAGAGCACACCCGGCACCCAGAACCAGCGGTGGAGAAGCATCAACTCGGGGACTTTGGCGAGATCGGGCGCCGCGCGGACGACGTCGTCGTCGGACAGCCCGTCGTCGGCCATGGACCAGAACCAGCAGGCGAACCAGCCGTCGGCGGGGGAGTGGACGTCATCTTCGGTGTCGGAATACCGATGATGAATGCGATGTTTGCCGGCGAAGCCGATGGGGTCCGTGAACGTCAGCGAGGTGCCGACCGCCAGCAGAAACTGGAAGGGCCGGCTCGTGCGGAATGCGTGGTGCGCGAAGTAGCGATGCAGTCCGGTGCCGAT
>JARIET010000092.1 GCA_031127185.1 Gemmatimonadota bacterium
CTCTCTCAAAGAATGTTCTCCACCTGCATTTTCTGCAACAAGCCACTCGGCAGCAACGAGGCCCTTGAGGCATTCCCGGTCGGCCAGCGCATCGCCTTTGACGCTGCGCGCGGTCGTCTGTGGGTGGTCTGTCGGGCCTGCGAGCGCTGGAACCTCTCTCCGGTCGATGAGCGTTGGGAGGCCATCGAGCAGGCCGAGCGCCTTTATCGCGATACGCGCACCCGAGTCTCCACCGACAACATCGGTCTCGCAAAACTCAAAAGCGGGGCAACGCTCGTGCGCATTGGCGAGCCGCAGCGTCCCGAGTTCGCGGCTTGGCGGTACGGTGACCAGTTCGGGCGCCGGCGCACGCGCGCGCTCTGGTTGGCCGGAGGCGGGGTCGCGGCGGTGGGCGCGGTGGTGGTGGGTGGGTCGATTGCCGGTGCGAGCATCGGGGCATTCGGGTGGATGATCGCGCAAGCGGGTCGCGCGATGGTGCATGGGCGGCCCGACGCGGTCGTCGCGAAGATCAAGGACGATGCGCGCAGCGTGATCGAAGTGCGCCGTCGCCACTTGGCCGAGTCGTCCATCTCTCGCGCCGAGGATGGCACACTCGCGCTCGACCTTCGCTTCAAGAATGGGCAGCGTCGCTACACCGGGGCGGACGCTGAACGTGTGGCGTCGATTGTGATCCCGAAGGTCAACCGCTTTGGCGGGAAGAAGAGCGATGTGGCGGACGCAGTGACGGCGATCGAAAGCCTCGGCAGTTCAGAGCGATTCCTCGCATACCTAAGCGATGTTGCGCCAAGTCAGATGAGATCGATGACCGTGGGCGTGTCGGAAAGAAAGGCGAAGGCGCGCCACACGGAGTTCAACAAGTACGGACTCTACAGCCTCCCGGCGAACTATCGGTTGGCCCTCGAAATGGCATTACACGAGGAGTCGGAGCGGCGCGCGCTTGAGGGCGAACTCGATGAACTGGAACGCGCCTGGCAGGACGCCGAAGAAATTGCCGGGATCGCCGATAACCTTCTCGTGCCGGAATCAGTGGACGCGCAGTTCGAACGCATGAAGAGGGCGGACAAACGGCTGAGGAGCGAAGGCTGATCGTCGATCACCCGGCGAGGTTCACTGTCGTGCCGACGCCACGCTCTACTGCCCGCCGATAGACGACGGCTGCGCTCGCGACATCCTGGATTGCGGTACCGGTACTGTCGAAGATGATCGTCCGGCCTGAGTCGCGCGGATTGATCGCAGTGCCGGCCACAATTGCCGCAAGCTCGGCGTGCACGTCTGTCGCCGTCATAAGACCTGCGGCAATGGCATAACGCAGGTCGCCAAACGCGGCGCACTGCGCCGTTGAGTCGGTGACGACGAGGCCCGAGGCGAGCAGCTGCGGGTCGAGCTCCTGCTTTTCGTCACTGTCGGCACCCACGCCCGCAACAAACGTCCCGGGTTTGATGTTCTCAACGCCGATGAATGCCGTACGTGACGGTGTGCAGGTGACGACGATGTCCGAGTCGCGTGCCGCAACCCGCAAGTCAGTCACCGGCTCCATTGCGGCGCCGATGGCGTCGCCCAGCTCATCGGCCAGACGAACGGCAGCCGACGGGTCGGAATCGTAGAGACGAAAGGCGCGAATCTCTCGCACGCCTGCGAGCGCGCGTACATGCGCCCGTCCCTGCAGTCCGCATCCGACGATGGTGACTGTGTGCGCATCATCGCGCGAGAGGTACTTCGCGGCCACTGCGGTTGCTGCGGCGGTGCGGAGGATGGTGATCTCAATCGAGTCCATCACGGCGAGCGGCGTGCCAAACTCGGCGTCACACAACATCAGCGCTCCCTGAATGCGCGGCAACCCGGCTGCTGGATTGCCGAAGAAGTTGCCGTTCACCTTCGCGGCGAACCATGGACGGTCGGTGACCATCGAAGCCGCCTTCAAGTGGAAGGCGCCTCCCGCAACGTGGTGGCCAAGCGCCCCGGAGGGCGGCGCCTGCCCCAGTCCCTGCGCGCGAAAGCCACCTTCGACAGCAGCCAGGCAATCAGCCGCGGAGAGCAGGCTGGCGACGTCGGAGCGAGTGAGGATGCGGGTGCCCATTGACCTTCTTTCGTGGGAATGATACAGTTGTATCCATGATAGATACAGAGGTATCGTCGGCGCAACCTCCCTGGCTGCTCCTCCTGCACCGGCTCCCGCCGGAGCCGGCCTACCTGCGGGTCAAGGTCCGGCGGCGACTGCAGAAGGTCGGGGCGGTGCTCGTGAAGAACTCCGTCTATGTGCTGCCGAACCGCGAGGAGACACTGGAGGATCTCCTCTGGGTGACGCGCGAGATCGAATCCGAAGGGGGCGAAGCCATGGTGTGCGAGGCATCGTTTGTCGCCGGCGTCAGCAACGCCGAGCTCGCAACGCTTTTTGAGCGGCCGCGTGAGGCAGGATCGGGGCCGGCGGGTGCTGTCGATCGTATCGAACCGGGCAGCATCTGGGTCACGCGGCAAGGAGTGTTTGTCGATCGTATTGCCAGCGCATGGCTCATCCGCCGCTTCATCGATCATGGGGCACGCTTCAAGTTTGTCCCCGCCCGTGGCTACCAACCCGCCGCCGGTGAACTCAGGTTCGACATGTTCGAGGGCGAGTTCACGCACGACGGGGACCGCTGCACCTTCGAGGTGCTGCAGGAACGCTTCGTTCCGAAAGACCGCGCGTTGCGCGCCGTGGCCGAACTGGTGCACGACATCGACTGCAAGGACGAGAAGTTCGGTCGTGCGGAGGTGGCTGGGTTGGCCATGATGATGCAGGGGCTCAAGCGCACGGTGGACGACGATGCCACGCGCATTGCACGCGGTGCCGAGCTCCTCGATGCGCTGTATGAAGAGATGAAACGGAGTCGCGCATGATCGACCTTCCACCGCCGCACGTGCAGCAAGCGCAGGCTGATTCACAGACCGTCGTCTTCGTGTGCGAGCACGGCACCGTCAAGAGCGTGCTGGCTCTGGCATGGTTTCGGAAGTACGCCGCTGAGCGCGGACTCAGGGTGCGCGCGGTATCGCGCGGCACGGCACTCGACCCGGCCATTCCTGCGCCAGTGATGGCGGGAATGCAGCGCGATGGCATTTCGCCGGGTGCGTTCACACCGACGCTTCTCAGCGATCTCGACATTGCCAAGGCCGCACTCGTTGTCTCCTTCGACAACCCAGACGCACAGTCGCGCGCTGCGGGGCGCGCGAAATCCAATGCCTGGGACACGTTGCCGGCCGTCAGCACGGACTATCGGGTGGCGTCGGATACCATCCGGGCCCGGGTCAAGCGCCTCGTCGACTCATTGGCAGCGAAACGCTAGGGGCGTTACCGCTCCCCGCGACTATCTTTCGCTCATCCCAACCTGAGCGACCCGTGGCCAAACCGAACTTTGGATTCCAGAAGCGCCAGCGCGAGCAGGCCAAGGAGCGCAAGAAGCAGGAGAAGGCCGCGCGGAAGGCTGAGCGCGCGGCGGAACAGGGCCCAGATGCCCTGATGGATCAGGCCGCGACTGCCGATGGCGGGCAGGCTGACGACCCCGCATCGGGCGATCAGCAGGCCTGACCTCTGGCGGATCGAAAGTCGGCCGGTCGATAGTCATCGGTCACCCGCGGGGTAGCAAGAAGGGATGATCGCATCCGCGCATGTCGCTGCCGGCGCGTTGGTCGGCGTCATCGCCACCCGAGCGTGGTCGGCCGGGACGGCGGTCTGCATCGCCATCGCCATTCTGCTCGGGCTCGGGTCACATATGGTGATGGATGCGATTCCGCACAGCGAGTACATGTTCATGTCGCTGGACCACGCCGTGCAGGTGGCAATTGTCGAAGCCATTCTCGCCTGCGGAATCGTCTGGCTCGTGCTCCGTCGGCGCGTCGGGCGCGAATCGATTCTCCCCGTCGTCGCCGGAATCGTCGCCGCGATGCTTCCGGACCTCCAGTTCGTATCGCAGGTGACGGCCCTGCCTGCGGCGACTGAGCTCTCGAATGCTGGCGACGTCTTTCACATCCTCCATGCGAACACAAAAGCTCCGCCGAACGCTGGCGCGATTGGGGAGTTGGCGCTGGCCGCGCTGCTGCTCTTTGTGGCTGCGAGGTTCGCGTGGCGTCGCGGCGAACCAACGCCGATCAAGGCGGAAGCAACGCCGAGTTGAGCAGGGTGCCGTAACTGGTCAGGCGTCCCGCAGTTTGCAGATCGACAAATCCCGAGAGCTGCTGCACAATCGGCACAGCGTGGTATCCGGGCGCCGCACTCGGGTGTCCGTTGGCACAGACGAAACAGCTGCGGATGAACACGGCGTTGGGCGCAAGGGGAAATCGCGCGACGCTCGCGGCGAACGCGGCAAATCCGCCGTCGCGAAACAGGTACTGTTCCACATTCGACGTGTAAAACGCCGACAGTTGCTGATTGTTCTGGCGCAACCAGCTTGCGATGCCGCTGAGCGCGCGGTCGCCGCCGAAATCGCCAACGACGGGAATCAACAGATTCCGGTCTTCGAGCGACTTCACGACCCGAAACAGGGCCTCGCTCGCCAGAAAGCTCGCCTGACTACCCTCACGATCCCGCTCGGTCGCCAGCCGACGATAATCGGGATAGTACGGTTGCGGCGCGCGGCCAAAGGTGTTGAAGCGAAGGCGCGGCCCCGCCTGAATGAAGACCGTGTGAAATCGGGTGATCGTGGCGATGTCACTTGCAGACAGCGGCACATGTCCGGCGCGAATGCGTGCCAGCACACGCGCTCGTGTGCGCGCGGCAGTCGCGCTGTCCGGCCGAGCGCGCTCTGCGGCCGCAATGAGCGAATCGATTGATCGCGCACTCCACCCCGCGGTGTCGGCGGGTGGCGAGCGCCCAAACAACAGCGAGAGATAGTCCACGCGCCCGCGCGACTCCGCAAGGATTGCCTTGAAGAGCAGGTGCTCCAGCAGGTTGTCGCGCCGAATATCCACGATGAACGCCACGGCGGGCCGGATGGCCGCGATATAGGAAAAGTTCTGCTCTGGCCCAACCCCGATATAGGCACCACCGGTCACGCGTGCTTTGCGGAGTGCGCTCACCGGAATGAGATACGAATCCTCATTGGAGATGAGGTTGTCCGTATCAAAGAACCCGCCGTCTTCCGAGAAGCGCGCGACAAGTGCAGCAAAAGCCGAGTCACTCAGCGAGCGCGGACCCTGGGCAAAGGCCGGCAACGCAACAAGGGCGCCGGCGCATGCGATGGTGCAGAGCCACGTTCGAAACGTGCGGGAGACTGCTTTCACGTCAGGCACCGCGCGCCAATCGCGCCTCGAGGTTCCGGCGGGCATCCCGCCACTCAGCCTTCAGAATGCTGTACAGGTACGAATCGCGCGCGGTGCCGTCACGGCGGGCCTGGTGGTGGCGGAGCACCCCATCGAGCCGGGCACCGAGTGCGGCAATGGCCCGTTGCGACCTGAAGTTGAAGTTGTCGGTCCGGAATCCGACCACAGCGCAGCCGAGCGAGTCGAACGCGTGCTGAAGGAGCAACAGTTTGCAGGCGACGTTCACGTGCGTCCGTTGCCAGCTCGCTCCGTACCAGGTGTAGCCGATCTCCACCCGGTCAATGGACGCGACGATGTCATGGTACCGGGTCGAACCGACAATGGTATCCGTCGCGAGGTCACGAACGACCCACGGCAGCATATGCCCGGCGGTCTGTCCGGCCAGAGCATCGGCGATGTACTTGGAGGTCTGCGCCGGTTCGGGCACACTGGTGAACCAGAGTTCCCAGAGTTTTCCGTCAGCCGCCGCCGTGGCGAGTGATGCCTCGTGCGTGACGGACAGTGGTTCCAGGCGGACGCCGCTGCCCTCGAGTGTAACCGGAACGGGGTGGATCACCGTAGGCCTCGTGGTGTGTTACGATACCAACTGTCCAACACTGCCATCTATCTAATAGTTGTGGATACCCCCGCGCACCTCGCCGCCCACCTGAATCGGTCCCTCGCGGACCGCTATGAGATTATGCGCGAAGCTGGCGCAGGTGGGATGGCCACGGTGTTCCTCGCGCGCGACCTGAAGCACAACCGACAAGTCGCGATCAAGGTGCTGAAACCCGATCTGGCCGCCACGCTCGGCCCGGAGCGATTCCTTCGCGAGGTCCAGATCGCGGCGCAACTGCAGCACCCGCACATTCTCCCCGTCTTTGACAGCGGTGATGCCGAGGGCACGCTCTGGTACGCGATGCCGTTCATCGAGGGCGAATCGCTGCGGCAGCGGCTCGCCCGAACCGGCCCGCTGCCGATCAACGAGGCTATCCAGTTGGTTCGCGAAGTTGCCGGTGCGCTCGGCAAGGCGCATGCGGCAGGCGTCGTCCATCGCGACATCAAACCCGAGAACATCCTGCTCTCCGATGGACACGCCCTCGTCGCGGATTTTGGCGTGGCCAAGGCGCTCTCTGCTGCGAAAGCTGGTGGCACGGGGCTCACGAGTGCGGGGATGTCACTGGGGACGCCAGGATACATGGCGCCGGAGCAGGTCGCGGCCGATCCCAATGCGGATCATCGCACTGACATTTACTCGCTGGGCATCGTGGCGTGGGAGATGCTGGCGGGCCGAGCGCCCTTTGCCGACCTCCCGCCCGCACAACAGCTGGCGGCGCAGGTGACGACAATGCCGGCGGCGATCGAGTCGAAGCGCGCGGATTGCCCGCCCGTACTGGCCGAGGCGATCACGCGGTGCATTGCGAAAGACCCCAACGTTCGGCCGAAGAACGCGGACGAGCTGCGCGCCATTCTCGATGGCGCGTCCGGCGCGCACCTGCCGCTCTCCGGTGCGCGAGTCGCGGTCAAACCGAACTCCCGCGCGCGGCAAATCGGCACGCTGGTCGGCGCTGTGGCGATCGTCGCAGCGGCGTACCTCGCCGTGCGCGATCAGCGTGCAGCCTCAGAGCCGGCGGACGCGACGCCTTCGCTGGCGGTACTCCCATTCGAAACGCCCGTCGGCGATTCGGCGACTGCTTACTTCGGCGACGGTATCGCGGAGGAGATCATCGGCGCGGTGTCGCGCGTACGCGGACTGCACGTGGCGTCCCGGTCGGTGTCGTTCCGGCATCGCGGGCGCGATGTGGACGTGGTGAAGGTCGGGCGCGAGATCGGAGTGTCGCACGTGCTTGAAGGATCGGTACAGCGTTCTGGAACACGCGTGCGGGTCAACGTCACCCTCACGGACTCGCGCAGCGGATTCAATGCCTGGAGTGAGCGCTACGATCGCGAGCTCAACGACATTTTCGCGGTGGAGGATGAGATTGCGACGAAAGTGGCGCAGGCGCTCGACGTGCAGCTCGCCGGCGGCAGCACGGCGCGCGGCGGGACGACGATCAATACCGCTGCGCACGACCAGTATCTCCTCGGCCTCGCCGCCCGTGGCGCACGCGACCTCGCGACGGCGGCGGCACGATTCTCCCGGGCGATCGAGCTGGATGCCGCGTATGCCGATGCGCACGCAGGGCTCGCCAGTGTGCTCGTACTCTATCCCGAATACGGACTTGCCCCGCGTCCCGATCTGGCGATTGCCGACGCGCGCGCGGCAGCGACCAAGGCGCTGGAATTGGACTCCACGCAGGCAGCCGCACACCTCGCGTTGGGCTATGCGGCCAAAGTGTTCGGGCGCGACCACGCCGGCGCGGAACGTGCATACGCCAAATCGCTGGCGCTAAACCCCAATTCGCCAGAAGCCCATCACTGGAATGGCGAGTTGTTAATGGAACGCGGACGATTCGCCGAGGCGCGAGCGGCGTTCGAGGCGTCGGTGGCGCGCGATCCTTCCGCGCCAGCGTCCACAGCGATGCTCGCGATGTCGCTCTTCAGGATTTCAGCAACCGGTGGGGCGGCGACGGTGGACTCTGCGGTCGCGGTCTGCAAGCGCACGACGGACATTTCTCCCGTCGGCGGCGTCTTTCCGTTCGAGTTCGCCTGCGGCTCCGCGCTTACCCGGGTGAAGCGTTACGCCGACGCACGACCGCACCTCACGCGCGCAGGGCGCGCGCTCGGGGATTCGACCGTGTTTCTGACACTGATAGACGCGGCCGGTGATGCATCGAAGCGTTCGGCAGCAATCGCCCTCATCGACACGAAGAGCAGCGGCGCACGGCCGGTCTTCGATCCCATGATTGCGGCAGTCTGGTATCTGCTCCTCGGCGACCCGGAAAAGACGATCACGGCGCTGGAAGCGGCAGAACGGGGCGGTTCGCCCTTTGCGTCGTTCGTCGAGGTGCTCGACTTCAGTGCGCTGCTCGACTCGCCTCGGCTCGTGGCGGTCCGAAACAAGCTGGGCTATCAGTGAAGCCCTTCGAGCGGCTCGGCGAAGCTCGCACTCCAGAGGGCACGCTTCTCGAATTCTTCCGGCACGACGGTAGCTACCTCATCCGGGCCGGCGGAATCGAATTGATGTCCACGCGCCGACACCTCTCGGAGGATCGACTCGCCGAGGTGGCCTGCGCGCCACTGAAGGGGAAGCCGAACGCGCGTGTGTTGATTGGCGGACTCGGTCTGGGTTTCACGATGCGCGCCGCGCTGAAGGAACTGGACGCCGACGCCGAAGTGGTGGTTGCCGAGTTGATGGCCGAGGTGATCGCGTGGAACAGCAATCCGGACTATGACATCTCCGTCGCGGCGATCGCCGATCCGCGCGTTCTCATCGCGCATGACGACGTCACCAACGTGCTGCGTGCGAATCCCAAGGGGTTCGATGCGATCATGCTCGACACCGACAATGGCCCGGACGGCATCCTGATGTCAGAAAACGCGCGGCTCTACGCGGCGCGCGGCGTCCGAACCACGATCGATGCGTTGCGACCGGAAGGCGTGATCGCCTACTGGTCTGTGGGTGACGACCCGAAGTTCGTGGGCGCTCTGATGACGGCGGGACTCAAGGTCGAGACCCTGCGTGTGCGGGCCCATAACACGATGCGCGCCAAGCACACGATCTATCTGGCGCGACGGTAGCACAGCCGCAGCGCAGCCGCTGAAAGGATGATTAGGGGCTGACCAGATGCTCGCGGCGGGCTCCCTCTACCGCGCCGATGGCGATTGCGGAATCAAAGGTGACCAAACGGCCCCGCCGCCTCACGGCAAGCGCGAGCAGGTAGACGTCCGTCAACTGGCGGGGTCCATGGACGCGAGACGCGTCAACGAGCGCCTCGTCGAGCACGCTCTGGTCGTCCGGCCAGAACTCGTGTGCGCTGTGTGCGGTGGCCGCGCGAAGCCGTTCAACCACTTCGGCCACCGCATGTGCATTGGGGTAGCCGGGATGGGACATGATCCGCACGCACCCGTTCTGCGTAATGGGACACGAGGCCCAGCCAGCCGATGCGTTTTCCCGGAACCAGGCGAGCGCACTCCGGTGCGATGTGTGGTCGCTGTCCA
>JARIET010000093.1 GCA_031127185.1 Gemmatimonadota bacterium
GGCCGCGGTCAGTCGCGATCGCCCTCCACCGGTCACGGGGACTGTCCAGAGATCGCGGCCATAGAGCGACGAATCGCTCGAGTGGTAGACGAACCGTGTTCCATCGGCCGAGAGCGCGACGTCAAACACTTCCCACTTGCCGAGTCCCGTGGGCTCCTGACGGCCAGTTCCATCCGCGGCGGCCGTGTGAATCTGCGCCCAGCCATTCGTCTCGCTCACCCAGTAGACGCGGCGGCCGTTATCGTAGAAGCCAGCGCAGCCAAAGCTGCACGGCCCTCCAACCCAGGCGCTGTCGCGCATCACTTCGACAGGCTTGATGTTGCCGGTCGCGCCATCGATGACGGAGAGCTGTCGCGTCTTCCAACTGCGCGTCGTCGCAACGATGAGCGCGGTGGTTCCGGTTGCGTTCCAGTCGACGATGGTCTGGGTGGCCGGGATTCCCGTCTCGCCTGTGATCGGCTGGAGCCAGACGACCTCACCGCGCGGCAGCGTCATGAACCCCATGCGCCCGGTGCCCAGCGCGTCGCCGACATTCGTGCGTGCAGGGATGTTCTCGGTGTAGCCGCTCGACGTCACGTAGTTCGGGACGATCGTGGAGCGCGGGTCGCTGGCGGGCACAGTGGTCGTGAAGAGCACGGCGTTGCCCGACGGACTCAGGGAGAGCTGTGCCACACGCTCATTCGCCGGCAGATTCACCGTTGCCGGAAGATCTGGATCGGTACGCGTCTCGGCACGGCGGATGGAATCGGCGCGCGCCCGATCACGCACCACGGCGAAGAGACGGCGCTGGTCCTCTTCGAGTGCAGTGCGTTGCGGATTCCCGCCACGGCCCCGTCCGCCCTGACCTGCGGCAGTCGGTGGGGCCGCACCGCGGCCACCCGCGCCGCCACGCCCACCGACGGGCGCGGTCGCCGCGCCGGCGTCGCCGCCGGTGCGAATGTCGGTGAGTTGCTCCACGGCGCCATCCGTGAGATCGACCGCAAAAACATTGCCGTCGCGCACAAAACTCACGCGCCGAGCATCCGCCATGAACCGCGCATTGGATTCAGCACCCGAGGTCTCCGTCAGGCGCCGCACCGAGTTGGCCCGCATATCCACGAGCCAAAGGTCACCGCGCACTTCGGTCAGTTTCCGCGAGCGATCCGCTGAGAGCACGCCATTGGCCACGAGCGGCGCGATGCGGTCCATCTCCGCGTCAGGCACGCGCTCGGGCGTCGCGCCATTCTGCGCCCGCACCCGGTACGGACGTGGCGTGTCGCGCCAGTCGCTCCCTGCCGGCAGCCAATTGAAATAGATCCACTGCCCGTCGGGCGACCACCGCACCTGACCCGGCTCGCGGCCGAAGTGCTCGGGGCCGCGCATGATGTTGGGGATGGTGAGGTCGAACTTCGGGGCGGGGGTCGCCTGCGCGGCAAGAGCGGCAGGGATCAGCAGCGCGCCGAGAGTCAGGGATCGCATCGTCATGGGAGTTCAGGGTCAGACGTTGTGTCGGTGAGCAGCTGTCGAATGTACCGCTCGTGGTTGTTCAGGAACGCGCGCGTGATCGTGTAATGCTCGGTTTCCTCATACCGCACCGCGGCCACCGGAGTGGCATCAAAATCGTAGATCGTTGCGCCGGGGTAGGCCATCACGATGGGGGAGTGCGTGGCCACGATGAACTGTGCGCCTTGCGCCGCCATGTCGTGCAACATCGCGATCAACGCCATTTGACTATGTGGCGACAGCGGCGCTTCTGGTTCGTCGAGCAGGTGCAACCCGCCCGGCACAAACCGGCTCCGGAACAGGGTCAGGAACGCCTGGCCGTGGGAGTTCGCGTCGAGGTCGGCGCCATACCGGCGTTCCATCTCGGCCAGCGAGTTGCTCAAGGGCCCGGATGCGAGCGCCAGCGCTCGCGTCGAGCGTCCCTTGTACCGCGCGGGCAACTCAGCGAGCTCTCGCTGCAACTCGGCCCGGTCCGCAGCCAGCTTCTTTGCATAGCCAAAGAAGTCTTCGGCGCGCAGAAAGAACCCGCGCCGCGTTCGTGCATTCCACGTGAGATGCAACGCCTTTCCCAGCGTGCGGGCCGCGGCGAGCGTCTCGTCGTGCGCCATGCTTCCGCTGCCAACGGCCGGAAGTCCGGCCGCCGCGGCAATCGCTTCCATCAGCGTGCTTTTGCCAGACCCGTTCGCGCCCACAAAGAAGGTGATTGGCGTCGGAAACGCCATTACCGGCAGTGTGCGCACCGCCGGCACCGAAAACGGGAAGGGCGCCGCCTCTTCGGGCGCGCGCATGAGCGCCACGCTCCGAAGCTGCGACGCCCCCGTTCCCGCAGGACTGCCAACTACGGCTGTACCACCCCGCGCAGGGCTAGTGCGTCGGGGTCTGGGCAAATGCGCTACGCGGCTGATACGGCACTTCCGTGCTGACCGGTGCCTTGCGGCCACTCAACACGGCCAGCCATTCACGGATGGACGCCGTGAGAATGACAATCACGGCAATCAGGAAGAACGCCGCCACGGCCGCGTCGAGGCGGTCGTTGAAGATCATCCGGTTGGCGTTCGCAATGGTCGCTGCGCCCGGCGGCAGTTCGCCCCGGTCCAGGAATCCCTGCACCCACTTGGCGTGGGAAAGGAACCCGAGCTTCGGGATGTCCGAGAAAATCTTCTGGTAACCGGCCGTCATATTGACGATCGTCAGCCAGGTGAGCGGAATCAACGTGAGGAATGCGTACTTGGCTTTGCCCATCTTGATGATGATGGTGGTGCCGACGCAGAGCGCGATGGCCGCGAGCAGCTGGTTCGAAATTCCGAAAAGCGGCCAGAGCGTATTCACGCCGCCGAGCGGATCCGTCACACCCTGATAGAGGAAGTAGCCCCAACAGAGCACGACCATGGCGCTGGCCCCGATGGACGCTGGCATCCACGACACCCGACCGAAGGGCTTCCAGATGTGCCCGCCCAGATCTTGCAGCATGAAGCGTCCGACGCGCGTGCCAGCGTCGAGCGTGGTGAGGATGAAGAGCGCTTCGAACATGATCGCGAAGTGGTACCAGATCGCCACGGCTGCGCCGCTGCCGAAGACGTTCGCGAAGATGTACGCCATGCCCACAGCCAGCGACGGCGCGCCGCCGGTCCGCGAGAGCAGGGAGCTTTCCTGCACCTGGGCGGCCATTTCGGTGAGCCGGTCGGGCGTGATCACGAAGCCCCAATTGCTGATCACTTGCGAAGCGCTCTCCACGGTGGTTCCGATGATGCCAGCCGGCGAGTTGATGGCGAAGTACGCGCCGGGCTCGAGCACGCAGGCGGCAATCAACGCCAGTACCGCAACCAGCGACTCGGTGAGCATCGAACCGTAGCCGATCAAACGCGCATCAACTTCGTTCTCGAGCAACTTCGGGGTGGTACCGGAACTGATCAGCGCGTGGAACCCGGATATGGCTCCGCACGCAATGGTAATGAAAACAAACGGGAAGACCTTGCCCGCAAAGACAGGTCCATCTCCGGTGCTGAAGAACGTCGTCGTCGCCGGCATCTGCATGGTCGGCAGCAACACGAAGATGGAAATCGCCAGCAAGAAGACCACGCCGATCTTCACAAATGCCGAGAGGTAATCGCGTGGTGCGAGCAGGAACCAGACTGGCAGCACCGACGCCAGGAAGCCGTAGATCATGATCCAGACGGCGAGCTGCGGGCCCGTCAGCGTGAAGATCGGGGCCAGTGTCGGATTCTCGGCTACGGCCTTGCCGGCGAAGAGGGCCAGGGCCAGCATGACGAGTCCCATGGCAGTGGCCTCAAGCACCTTGCCCGGGCGCCAGTACCGCAGGTAGAGCCCCATGATCATCGCGATCGGTACGGAGAGCGCCAGTGTCACGGTGCCCCACGGACTCGACTTGAGCGCATTGGTCACGACGAGCGCGAGAACCGAGATCAGGATGATCATGATGCCGAACACCGCCACCAGCGCGGTGAATCCGGCCACGGTGCCGATCTCTTCCTTGGCCATCTGGCCAAGCGACTTGCCGTCGCGACGCACGGAGGCGCAGAGAATCAGGCAGTCCTGCACGGCGCCGCCAAGCGCAACGCCAACGATGATCCAGAGGAAGCCCGGCAGGTAGCCGAACTGGGCGGCCAGCGTGGGTCCGATGAGCGGGCCCGGGCCGGCGATTGCCGCGAAGTGGTGTCCGAACACGATCCACTTGTTCGTCGGCACGAAGTCGCGCCCGTCGGCAAGGCGCACCGCGGGCGTGGCGCGTGTGGCGTCGAGCGCAAACACGTACGACGCGATGATCTTGCTGTAGAAGCGGTAGGCGATCAGGTAGAAGCAGACTGCCGCCGTGAGGAGCCAGCCTGCGCTGATCGTCTCACCGCGGCTCACCGCGATGAAGCCGACAGTCACCGCGCCGAGAATGGCGATGGCGACCCAGATAAGCTTTTTGAGGATTTGCATCGGAAGAAAATGCGGCTCGGCGGCGGACCCCGCAACCATATAGCCGGGTATGCCGGGGATGGCCCCCATTATGTTCAACGGATGACCCAACGTCCTGCCCGCGCAATGCGTTACGGGCGCCAGCGTATCGCACGAGGCTCAATGGCGGGCTTCTCAGGCGTGGCTTTTGCGATTGCGCTGGCGGCGCTGCCGTTCGGCCCGGATCACGCGGAGGCCCAGGGCGAGCCCCTCGCCCCGTTCGCTGGGCAGAAGGTGTCCGTGATGCCGGTGCAGTTCCTCCGGGTCGACTCGACAGCCCCGGTGAAGCCCCAGAACTGGGCGAGCGTCCGGCGGGAGTTGGATGATTCGATCGGTGTGGCAATCGCCGAGCGCGGAATCGGCAAGAAATGGGCATACGCGGCCGATATCGAACGTATGGCCAAGCGGAACGCAGTGTATGTGAGCGATCCATCCTCACTTGGCGCCGGGGGACTGCGCAACCGCGCGCTCAAAGCAGGGGAGCCGGCTCCGCCGGTACTGATCAACAACCTTCGGCCGATGATCGCGCTAGGCGACTCGAGGTTTTCCCTGATTCCTGTGGAACTTGGGTTCGCCGGGTCCGGCGTCGAACGGCACGCGGTCCTTCGATTGGTATTGCTCGACGGCCGCGTGGGCCAGATCGTGTGGTACGCCGACCTGCCGGGCGTGGCGTCAGCCAGCTTTGGCAGCGCCGACATCGGCGCCCTGGCTCAGCGCATCGCCGATCTGGTCGTCAGTCGCTAGGTCGGGGTCGAGAGGGGCGCTAACTTTCCGGCAGCCGCAGTGACGGCCGTTCGGCCGGATACCACTCGACTTGTCACCCCGCACCACCACCATGACGCTGAATGCAACCCTGATCCCTGGAGACGGGATCGGTCCCGATATCACGGACGCCACGCTCCGCCTCATCGATGCCGCCGGCGTGGATATCGCCTGGGACCGGCAGCTCGCAGGAATGGCCGCAGTCAACGCGGTTAGCGATCCAATGCCAGACGCCACGCTTGACTCCATCAGACGGACGAGACTCGCCCTCAAGGGCCCCCTCGAGACGCCAGTGGGGAAGGGATTTCGGTCCATCAATGTCGCGTTGCGAAAGGCGTTCGACCTCTACGCCAACGTGCGCCCGGCCAAGTCTGTCATCCCGGGTCTTCGGTTCACGGACGTGGACATCGTCCTCGTGCGTGAGAACACCGAAGGGCTGTACATCGGCATCGAGAACTACATCAAGATCGGCGATGACGAGCGCGCGGCAGCGCAATCCGTCGCCGTGGTGACGCGCTACGGGGCCGAACGCATCCATCGCTACGCGTTTGATCTTGCCGTGCGCCTGGGCCGCAAGAAGGTGACGCTCGTCCACAAGGCGAACATCCTGAAGCTTTCGCAAGGCCTCTTCCTCGACGTCGGGCGCGAGATCGCCAAGGAATACGCGGGGAAGGTCGCGGTGGAGGAGCGCATCGTGGACGCCTGCGCGATGGAGCTGGTCTCAAAGCCCGAGCGCTACGACGTGATCGTGACGACCAATCTCTTCGGCGACATTCTCTCGGATCTCACGTCAGGGCTGGTGGGCGGGCTCGGTCTCACCCCAGGCGCCAACATCGGGAAGGAGGCGGCGATCTTCGAGGCGGTGCACGGGACCGCGCCCGATATCGCGGGTAAGGGCGTGGCGAATCCAACGGCGGTGATGCTCGCGGCGTGCCAGATGATGGACCACGTGGGCAAGGCCGATGTGGCAACGCGCATGCGGAACGCCATCGAGGCCACGCTGCGCGAACAGCAGACGGTCACGCGCGACGTCGGCGGGACAGCGACGACGGCCGAATACACCGACGCAGTCATCGCGCGGCTCTGATCGCCACGCTGACCGATTGATGATCCGCATCCTCCACGTCTCCGATCTGCACTTCGGGAAGCCCAATATCCCTGCGCAGACCGCGGCGCTGGAGGGGACGATTGCGAGCGAGATGCTCGACGCGATCGTCATCTCGGGCGATCTGTCGCTGCGCACGCGCCACTCCGAGTTCGAGCAGGCGAGCCGGTTTGTGCGCAAATGCGAAAGTCAGGCGCCGACGCTGGTGATACCCGGTAACCACGACTGCGCCTGGTGGATGTCGCCCATGGGCGTGGGCGACTACTACTCGATGTTCAGCCGGTATCGCGAGCATATCCGCAGCGACCTCGAACCGCAGCTGAAGATTCCCGGCGCGACCATCGTGGGGCTCAATTCCTCGCATGGCATCCAGCGCTACACGCTGACCACGCGGCCGCGCGACCTGTCTGTCGTAGGGGCGGTGCGCGGCCGGCAGTGGGAGCGCGCGCGCCTCGCCTTTGCGATGGCGCCGGCGAACGACGTGAAGATCGTGGTAATCCACCACAACCTGCTGAAGGGCAAGATCTCCAAGCGTTGGGGGATCGCGTCGCGTGAAATCGGCATCGTCGACGCCGCGCTGACCGGCGCAGACATCGTGTGCTGCGGGCACGACCATGAGGAACACGTTGCCGAGGTGGATGTGGCCCAGCGCAAGCTGGTCGTGTCCACGGCGGGGACACTGACCAATCGCACTCGCGGGGGCAGGCCGGGCGCGTGGAACCTCATCGAGGTGGATGAGGCCGTGATCCGGGTGACTCTGTACGAGTGGAACGGGGCAGCGAACGATTTCCGGTCGACCAGGAAGAACGCCTATGCGCGGCGGTACGTGGCGTAGGGCACCGTCGGAGCAGATCGCTATCTTTCATGGATGGCAACGCACTCGACAAACGACTCGCACCTCGCTTCGCCTGCGCTGAAACCGCGCGAGGGCGACCTCTTCAACATTGACGCCGCGCTGACCGAAGAAGAGCGCGCCGTCCGCGACTCCATCCGACGCTGGGTGGACGACCGCGTCCTCCCGATCATCGGCGATGCCTATGTCGAGGGGAAGTTTCCCAAACAGCTGATCGCCGAGATGGGTGAGCTTGGCGTCTTTGGCGCCAACCTCCCCGAGGAATATGGCTGCGCCGGGCTGAACAGCGTGAGCTACGGGCTCATCATGCAGGAGCTCGAGCGCGGCGACTCAGGGGTGCGTTCCATTGCCAGCGTGCAGGGCGCCCTCGTGATGTATCCGATCTTCGCTTTTGGATCAGAGGAGCAGAAGAAGCACTGGCTTCCCAAAATGGCGAAAGGCGAAGTGATCGGCTGCTTCGGCCTCACCGAGCCCGACTACGGCTCGAATCCAGCCGGCATGATCACCAGGGCTCGGAAGCAGGCTGATGGTTCGTGGGTGCTCAACGGCGCCAAGATGTGGATCACGAACGGATCCACGGCCAAGGTGGCTGTGGTCTGGGCGAAAACTGAGGACGGCGACGAGGACGGAAAGTCCATTCGCGGATTCATCGTCCCCACCGACTCCAAGGGGTTCGGCGCCAAGGACCAGAAGGGCAAACTCTCGCTCCGCGCGAGCGACACGAGCGAACTCGTCTTCAGCGACGTTCACCTTCCGGCCGACGCGGTGCTGCTGAAATCGGGTGGGCTCAAGAGCCCGCTCATGTGCCTCACGCAGGCGCGTTACGGCATCAGCTGGGGCGCCATCGGCGCGGCCATGGCCTGCTACGAGGAGGCGCTGGCCTACTCCAAGACTCGCGTGATGTTCGACAAGCCGATCGGCGGATTCCAGATCCAGCAGGTGCGGCTCGCCGAGATGCTCACCGAAATCGTGAAGGGGCAGCTCGTGTCCCTGCACCTCGGCCGGATGAAGGACGCCGGCACCTTTACGCCGCAGCAGGTGTCGCTGGCCAAGCGGAACAACGTGAATATCGCCACGGATATTGCCCGCGAGGCGCGCCGGCTGCTCGGCGCCAACGGAATCCTGGCCGAGTACGCCTCAATGCGTCACATGGCCAATCTTGAGAGTGTGTACACGTACGAAGGGACACACGACGTGCACTCGCTGGTGCTCGGGATGGCCGTGACGGGGATCAACGCTTTCAAGTAGGGCTAGGTCCGCAGCTTGCCGTACTTCGTTCGCATAGGCCGCAGCGCCCACTGCGGCAGGAAGCGCAACAACAAGACGATCAACTTGAAGCGCAGGCTGGGAACGCAGACCGTGGGCCCATTCGCTGCGAGCTGCGCCAGTGACTCGTCCACCACCCGCTCGGCGCTGAGCCACAGAAACCCGGGAATTCCGGCTTTGTTCATTCCGCCGCGCGCGTGGAACTCCGTGTGGGTGAACCCGGGGCAGAGGGCCTGTACGCGAACTCCGGTGCCGTGTAACTCAAGGTCCACGGACTCAGAAAACACGCGTTGATACGTCTTGGTCGCGCTGTAGTTGGCGTTCCCGGCCGAATGGGTGAACGATGCCACGGATGACACATTGATGATCCAGCCGCGGCCCCGCTCGATCATTCCGGGCAGCGCGGCGCGCGTGTGAATCATCGGCGCCATCACGTGGAGTTCCAGCATCGTGGCCTGCTCGGCCTCCGGCCGATTTGCCAGGCGTCCCTTGGTGCCGAAGCCGGCGTTGTTCACCAGCACAGCCAGTCGCGGCTCCCGGGCAATGCGATCCGCCACATGGCGCCTGCCGTCGTCGCGGGAGAGGTCGGCCGGAAGCACTTCGACGTGGACGCCGTGCTGCAGCGTGAGTTCGTCGGCGAGCGCCTCGAGCCGCACGGCGTCGCGCGCCACAATGATCAAGTCGTGCCCGCTGGCCGCCAGTCGCTGCGCGAACACGCGGCCAATACCGGCGCTCGCCCCGGTGACGAGGGCGACGAGGCGGGTGGAATCAGAGGCCATAGGGCAATATCTCGCGCTGGGCACGGCACGACAACATCAGGTCCGGAGGAAAACGAAGCGGGCCCCGCGCCCGGCGCGGAGCCCGCTTCAACGCTCGCAAGCCGTGCTACGGCTTGAGGAGGAACCACCCCTCG